>CAYZQA010000031.1:0-27588 GCA_964480745.1 uncultured Sangeribacter sp.
TATTAATAGTAAAAAAAGTAATTGTCTGTCACGAAAGTGATTCCGGAATGTGGTCGCCCGTTGTCATTTGACGTTGGGAAGTGGGATTGGGTTAACGTAATCGGGGCCATCCATGCCGTGCGGCAGAGAAAAGCCCATACGGGCGCAAAGTTACAAAAATTTTTCCGTAACTTCCCATTCCCATCGCGTTTTGGCTCCACATTATTTGCGGAAATGGGAAAAAAGTAATAACTTTGCGGAGAAATAGGGGAGACTTTGGAAGAAGAGTAGGAAAACTTCATATGGTAAGTCTCGCCGGGCGACTGGTCTGGTAGCTCAGCTGGATAGAGCAACAGCCTTCTAAGCTGTGGGTCCTGGGTTCGAATCCCAGCCGGATCACAAAATGGGCATCCCGATAGCGGGATGCCCTTTTTTGTCCTTACTGCGTGCGGACCACAATCATGCTACGCAATATGCCCTGGCTATGGTGATGAAGGGAAGGCAGCCGATCAGGCGTCTTTGGTTTGTTTGAGTTTTTCCTTGCGGTATTGGGCCGGGGTGATGCCGAAGACTTTGTTGAAGTGGGAATAGTATGTTCCGCGGCGTCCGTAGCCGCATTCCTCTGCGATCGCATCGATCGTCCATTCCGGATGTTCCTGAATAAGCTTGACGGAATATTCTATCCGAAGCCGGTTGATGTAGTCGTTGGGGGTCAGCCCGGTGAACCGGTCAATAAGATTGACCACTTTCGTCCTCGGCAGCCCGCAAGCCTGCATGATGCTTTCCCGGTTGAAATTGGCCTGCTTGAACAGCTCATTATCCATGATCAGCCGCTGCATCTCCATGAATTGGCGCAATTCGGCATCTTCGCTCTCCATCGCTTCCTTGGCCTTGTCATATTTGACCTTGTTGGATGCCAGGAGGTCGTCGATCCGTTGCGTGGCAAGTATCTGTTCCCGGCGGCTGACCCGATAGGCCCGCCAAAGCAAGATGAGAATTATGCAGACCAGCACCGCGGCAACAATCGCCCCGATCATGACGACATGTTTTCGTTGTAACGAAGCCTTCACATTCACCAGTTCCAGCTCCTTTTCATTGAGCGCAAAGACCTCGGCCAGTTCCGCGGCCCGCAAAGTATTCTCCCTCATATTGAGGCTGTCGCCAATGGCGTTCGCCCGGTTTGTCAGGCCATAAGCCCTCCTGTAGTCACCCAGGCCGGCATAAGCCTGCGCCTCCGATTGGAGCAGGCTCTGATAATCCCCGTTGATTGTGTCCCCTTGCGAAAGAATAGGGCGCAGCCCCTGCGTCACGCCGAGAACTTCCCTCCATTTCCCTGCCGTCAGCAGATAATCCATGATATAGGCCTTCCCGACAGGACTCTTCGCATAATCCGTCGCCATGAACGCGGCGTATGCGTCTGCCGCCTGCCGCTTCTCTCCGGCCTGTTCGGAGCATGAAGCAAGGCGGGCGTAAGTGTAGGCCCGCTGCTGGTCAGTGAACCCGGCCGGCGCACCGCCAACCTTGTCAATTTTCTCAATAATGGCCAAGCGCTTCTTCCCTTCTGCTATCCCATCGGCAAACCGATCGTCCGTGTACAGTTCAACGACCTTTACCCCATAGGCAGCCGAGACATTTGCCAATGTCCGCGCATCCTCGGCCTTCTCGCCTCCCGATATGATCTGGTCAAGATAAAGATAACCTTGCTTGCGGTTGCCCATCTCGAATGAAGTCTTCGCCATCTGGGTCAGAACGTTGAATTCTGCGGTAGGATTGTTCATCTCCCGGGCCAATGCGATGGCCTCTGTCGAAGTGGCGATGCTACCCTGATAGTCCCCGAAATAGGCCTGCGCTGTGGAAAGCAGCGTAAGCGCGTTAAGTTTTACTCTGTCGTGGGCAGCCGTCGAATCATTTGCCAAAGTTTCCCGGGCGTAACGCTCCACCATTGAAAACATCCTCTTCTCATTATACGCAAGCCCGCGGAGGAGCGAGATCTGGTAAGGCTGAAGTTCCGCTGCTGCTTTCCCTTCTTCAACCTGGTCCAATATCGAAAGGACGCTATCGGGAAATTCGACAGTCAGATTGCGGAGATCAGCCTCCGAGAAGGGTCGAGGGGCGGCTCCCGCAACGGACGCGGGGCAGAGCAGCAGGAGGAATACAAAGAGAAAATAGGAAGTTTTCATGTTGCAAAGTTAGCCATAATTCCCCATTCAGCCTTATTCGGGAGGAATCTCCCTCTTATCTGTCAAGTCGTTGAAAGAGAGAATATAGACTAAAAACGTACATGAAAGCGTACAAAGTTTTCAGACTTCTGGACTCATTTCAGACGATTAGCGCACAAGTCCTCCTTGCCATTTCTTGCGTCCCCAAAGAGCCAATGCTATCTTTGCATCCCTTTTTATCGATTTCCAGTCTGGCCTCTTTCTCAACACGGTGGGTAGCCATGTGATGGTCTATAACTCCGAAAACTTCGGCAACCTCTACACATCCTCAATGGATGAATTCATAAACCCTTGAGAACCATAAATACAATTATCTCATAAATGAAACAGATCTATCTCAAAAGCCCTTTGGCCGGCGCGTTTATGTCGCTGGCCCTGGTCTGTTCCCTGGCGTCATGCAGCGACAGGGCTGACCTTCCGAACCCCGGGCCCGATGCGCCCGACATCAATGTCCTGGAAATAACGGGAGATTGTGCATATCATGAAGTGACCAACAATGCCGATGCGGGATGGAAAATCCTCAGCGCTCCGGCATGGATCACGCCCGTTGCAAGCGAAGGGACCGCTTCAACGGCCATCTCCCTCTATGTAGAAAGCAACACGCAGGCTCTCCGTGAAGGGACAATAGAGATTCTCTATTCCGACGGCGCTACGCGCTCCGTCGCCGTGCGCCAGAGCCCTGAGCAGACTCCCCTCAGCCTGCAGCGGTCGCATGCCGTAGGCTGGGGAATGGATGTCAGGACCCATCGCGACTCCCGGGGACTGACCGACCAGATTTTCAACGCCCAGCGTATCCTTGCCCTCGACCCGGCCGGAATCCAGAACGAAGTCTACACCCATACGGAGCATCTCCTCTGCTATGGATCCAGCTACGATGAATTCCAGAGCAACCTTCAGGTTCAGGCCCATGTCAATATCAAATCTGATGCCTTCACGATGGATCTTCAGGGGGCGTTCGGGAAAAGCGCCATGCGTCAGAGCAACCGCGCCTTCGCATGGTTCCGCGACCGCTATGACGAGCGTTGCGTCTCGATGCTGATCGACCCAATGGACGCCATCCTTGGAGGGGGCTTCACGGCTGATTTCCAGAAACAATATGATGAAGTGGTGAAAAGCAACGGGTCGGACGAATCGATTCGCAACCTCATCGACCGTTACGGCACGCATTACGTCACTGTCGCCGTTCTCGGAGGCTACCTCGACTACTTCTACTCCTTCGAGCATAGCGAGATGAGCGACGGCATGGAAATCGAGGCAACACTCACATGCGCCGTAAAGGAAAAGTTCACTCTCGACGGCGATGTCGCATATAAGGATAACCTGGAAATGCTCAGCGAAACGGCTATCGAGAGCTTCAAGGTGATGGGTGGCGACGCGATGACCCTGACCAATCTCATCGTTGCCGGCAAGCAGTCGCAGGATGCCCTCAACGCATGGGCCGCCTCCCTTCGGGTCGAGGATGGGGTGAACGCCGCGCTTGAGCTGATAGACTTCCAGCTGCAGCCGATCTCGAATCTTTTCCAGGTCCATCTCGGCAAAGGGATTCCCGGAAAAATCGACAATTTCATTAACCGCACCCTTTATTATTCGACAGTTCCCGTAACCCGTAAAGCCAACAAATGATGAAGAAAAGTTTTATATTGGCGGCATCGCTTTCCGTAATATTGGGAGCGTGCAACGATGATGTGATCAACAAAGGTGGCGAGCCGCCTGTGATCGGGAGCGAGTATCAATTTTCGCGCGCCGGAAGTTTCCAGTCGCTCAGTGTGCCCGACGGGGAAAGCTGGGAAGTGCAGTCTGTTCCGGCCTGGATCGGCGTGAAAGCCGACCGTGGAATGGCCGGCGAGAAGATAGAGATATTCGTGGAAGACAACGTCTTTGACGAAGACCGTCTCGACACGCTGTCCGTGGCCACTGCTTCAGGAACCCTCCACAAATTTCCAATGCGCCAGCTCGGGGCCTTCTCCGATCCTGACAATGGAGTCCTTGGGAACGGCGATGTCTCCCGGACCTACGGCGTCGGGATGGGTATCAACGTCCTGAGCAACAAGACCCAGTTCAAATATGATATATGCTCGGCCGTTGTCAACACCTACAAGATTGGCAGCTGTCTTGCAGAGATAGGCGAGGCTGACGCATTCTGGGATGACGAGGCTTACACTTCCTCAACATCCTCCTACGCCGGCTCCAGCTCATTGGCGATTTCCAACCAGCTCTCCGTCGAGGCCGGAATCGGGGTGGAGGTCTCAGGCTTTGATGCGAAACTGAAGGGGGCATTCTCCACCAATGAAAGCACCAACACAAAGACTTCCTACGCGATGCGCGACATCAAGCATATTGTCGGCACTCGCTATCTCCGCGCAGGCGCCGTCCGCTATCTCACTGAGAGAGACCCTTCGAAATGTCTTGCCACCGGACTGACCACCTTCATCGACTCCCTCAAGAGTCCGACCTACGACCAGAAAGAGGCAACGATGCGGATGATTGTCAACAACTACGGAACCCATATGATCACCTACGGCGCCATGGGCGGTTCGCTCCAGCTTGCAATCTCCAAGGAAAGCACCGAAACGCTCTCCGAGCAGGATATCCTCGCCTCGTTGGAAGTCACGATCAAGGGAACCATCGGCGTCAGCGGGGAAGTCAAGCTCTCAGACAAGGAAAAGAAATCTGTTGAAAACACGACTATCTCCGTTGTCACTTACGGAGGTCAGAACCCGGAACCGGTTGCCGTCGGGACGCCGTTTGAGAAAGTGCTCAACCACTATCTTAACGAGGCAGCCCTCAACAAATGGATCAGTACGCTGCGCTCGGATGTGCCGGAGGCAAAGAAGGCCTTGGCGCTCATTGACGTGAAGGTAGTTCCAATCTGGGAACTTATCTCCGACAAGGCTGTCTCTGAAATGCTCCATGAATTTATCGTGACCCAATATCAGGAAGAACTGACGAAGCATGAACCGCTTATCTATGTAGTGGACGGTCTGGATGCAGAGCATCCCGGGGTCGACCAGGGGTTCGCCAATCTGCCCGAAATCAATGTGCGTCTGGAATATTTTGACGCGGTCGTTCCGGAGATCGACCCCAAGAAGACTGTGCGTGTGGTCTATTCCGGCACGCTGGACAAGATGAACTACGACCGCGGATTCTGTATCGGCGGAGATGGCGTCATCCCGGGCAAACTGAAACGTGACCGTTACGGGAAATACACCTACGAGAAATTCGACGGACTCAATGATTCCCGCATCACGTCGGTCTATGTCGATATGAGCGGCGACGTGACGATCGCTCCGCAATCGACTATCAATTACATCAGACGCGACTTCCAAATCGGCGGCATAAAGGAATTTGCGGAGCTTGATAAGATCAACTTCCTCCCGGATACGGGGAAGATGTTCTATCTGTCGGATGAAGCAGGCTCCGTCCTCGACATGGAAGAATTCTGGGACGATACGGCAGAGGCTGCCCGGAAATCCTGGTTCAATTTTGACTGGTCTTACAATGAGCATGGAATCTCCCGGACGGGCCGCTTCCCGCAGGCCATGAAGGATTATGCCGCCCGATACGGATTGACGCTCACATTCTCCGGCGGTCTTAACGAATTTCCCCACGGTGAGGGGACCCTTCTTTTCAGCTTCCACGACAAAGACCGGAAGGAAATTGCAACGCAGACTGAATCCTACGCAAAATACACAGGCAATAAGGACCGTCGTCCCTTCACTTACAACTTTGACGTGCCGGGGGACGCCGAATATCTTGTTGTCCGCAACTTCTCCCAGGACAAGCAGATGGCATGGTTAATAATTTATCATTACAATACGTTCTGGGCTACTGAGATTCCTTTGAAGCTGACGGCAAGTCCTGCCTATGTTCCCAATCCCCTTCTGAAAAGATGAAAAAATCGATCGTTATTTCTCTTTTAAGTCTCGTTGTCCTCGTTGCCTCATGCAGCGAGGACAACGTCTCCCCTGACGAAAATAGAGTATTGACGTCTACAGAACTGGAGGTCAATTCCGTGTGTCAGGAGACAATCATTCGCGTGGCCTCTTCTGAAAATTGGGAGGCTGTGGCTGATTCCGAATGGGTGACAGTGATTTCCCGGTCCGGGAAGGGGGACGGCGAGATTCCAGTGTATATCCAGCAGAATGATGGCGACGAGGCGCGGACAGCATCCATTGAGGTAAGGTTCGCGAACGGAAAGAACGAAAAGGTCAGTCTCCGTCAGCTGCCAGACGATTCCAACGGGTCGCTGTCTTATGTTCCGCAGTCGTATGGCGTGGGCTGGGGCTATGATGGCGCGGCCGATTATGGGGATGTCGCCGGGCTTCGTGGGCAAATTATCGATGTGGCGAAGCTCCGTCAGTTGACAGAATGGGACGGCTGCGTGCAGTTTGACAACTCGACCGGGTCTTATTATGAAGTGGCGGCCGAATCCTCGACCACTGAGTTGTGCAACTATCTCTCGACGAAGCTGACCGGAGAGGTCGATCTGAAGATAGCGGGCGCGAAAGTGTCGGCTGAATTTGAAAAGCAGGTGACGGAGACGGCCAACCGTTACTACCTTTGGTATCGCAACTATTACCAGGTGAAGGAATGTTATTTCATGGCTGATCTGTATGATCCATATATAACTCCCTACGCCTTGACGCTTGACTTCAAGAAAGCGATTTACTCGATGACGCCCGCTGAATTTGTCAAGAAATATGGGACCCATCTCGTCACGAGTTCGGCGCTTGGAGGTAAGCTTGACTATTACATGACCGTCTCGCAGGACATCAAGGAGACCGTGGAACGGATCACGCTCACAGTCTCGGTCAAATTCCTATGCTGGAGTGCGAGCGCGACGCATGTGGAAGAGGAGGTATGGACATCGATCAAGCAGAGTCTGACAGGGCGGTTCTACTGCGCCGGCGGCGGTGAGAAGGGTCGGCAGCTGAATGAATTGCTGGAGCGGACGGTGAATCAGGGAGTGCCGACGATGCCGGACGGCAGCCGGTGCACGCTCTTCGAGGAATGGGCGCAATGCTTCAGCGACCCGAACGCGATCAATACGGACGACTTGGCAATAGTGGCGGTTCATGTCATCCCGATTGCCGACATCGTCTCGATGGTCAGCCCCGCTAAAGCCAAAGCCCTGGACGCCTACATCCGCAGCTCCTACCTGAACTGACCCCCTCGGGCCGTTGCGGCCCGAGGCTAATCGTAGTGTTTCCACTCCGGTGCAAGCCCCGGGATACCTGCTGCAGTAGGGACGCGATAAATCGCGTCCAGAGAATTTAATTCATTCTGTCATTGGGGTTTAAGGTGGACGCGATTTATCGCGTCCCTACTGGAATGATGAATCTGGGGTTAAAAAGTATTAATAAATGTTAATTTTCGGGGGGGGGGTAATTGGGGATTTTATCCTCCTGCTTTAAATTTGCAATCTTAATTGCCGCATTGAAACTTAATTGCCGCATTGTAATTCATTATTGACACATTGTCATATATTCTTCTGTCGTAACTAAGACTAACAAATAACAACATATAAACTGACCTAACACTACGCGTTATGGTAACAAACAAAAAACTATTGTGGTCGCTCGCTGCGCTGCCTATTCTTGCGGCTTGTTCGAGCGACGGAAATTTGGGAGGCAGTCCCGATCCCATCCAGGGCGTTGACGGAGTCTACATGACCGTCACCCTTGACCCCTCCGGACGCCTCGGCACCCGCAGCCAGACCTCCGGCGACAACGCATCCAACGACGGCGTTGAAATAGGCTCCGATGAAGAAAACGCCCTCAAGAGCGTTCTCATTGTCATTGCCGACCGCCAAAACAAGTTCATCACAAGCTCCGTCGTGCCCTCTGCCGATGGCAAGGGGACAATCACAAGCGGCACGGTAGGCGGCAACAACGTCGAGTATAAGACTACGGCCCGGTTTGAAAAGACCGACATCGCCTCCTATTATGACGCCGCAGGCGCCGACGGAAAGGTGAACGTCTATGTCTTCTGCAACCCGACTGGCGCCTTCCTCTACGCGATGGAAAATGTGGCAAGCGGCTCGACGGAATGGGTTGACTTCGAGTGGAAGGCTTCCGACCATCCCTCGGCCCTCTGGAATCCCGCGAACGGTTTCCCGATGTCGAACGTCAGCGTCGCTCCGCGCGAACTCCCCTCAAAGCTGAAGGCTTGGGAAAATTATTCCGAGGCCGAAACGGCTTTTGACCTTTCCGGAGTCAACAGCTCAGGCACGGACGACGAAGTCGACAACCTCAGCAACAACCGCGGGTCGATTCCGGTCCACCGCATGGCGGCGCGTATTGACTTCCGCGACGGGTCTCAGGTTGACACTTACGACGCCGAAGGAAACCTGATTTCAAACGGCGTCAAAGGAACTCCTTTCACATACGGCGTCGTCACCAACGCGGCCGGGGAGACAATCGTCAACTGCGAGCTTTACGCCATGGCGCTCACCAACATGAGCAACAGCCAGTATTATCTCGGCCGCGTCTCCGACAACGGCTTGCTGACTGGCGCGAATTATCAGCTCTGCGGCCCGGAACGCGCATGGTTCAACAACGCCGGAGGCAACTATGTGGTCTCCACCAACGCCCAGGCAAAATATGATGAGATCAAATCGAATTTCGATTCATATTTCGAATATCCCTTCTTCAGCCCCGAAGGCCTCGTGCAGTCGAAAGGTTCAGGCTGGGACTGGATCCGTTGCGACCAGGTGGTCAAAGACGGCGCTCCCAAGGACAACTATGTCAGCGGCGACTATAACAAGAGCTTCAATGTCTGGCGTTATCTGGCGGAAAACACCATTCCCGGCCCGGCCAACAAGCAGATCAACTCCCAGTCTACAGGCGTTGTCTTCAAGAGCCGTATGCTCCCGACTTCCCATCTCAATGACGCAGGAAGCGACAAATGGGAAAACATGCTCTATGACGTCCTCAACTATGAGCAGACTAATGTCGGCGCGGGCAAGCTCCTTCACAAGGATGCCGATGCCGACCCGATCCTTTACTCCCTCTCCGGGAAGTCTCTTTATGTGACATGGGAAAATGTGCGCGAAGTCGCGCTTTCCGATGCCGGATTTGACGAGACAAAGGGGGCAGAGCAGATTCTTGACCGCAAGGCTCCGATGTATCGCCTCTGCTACGGCGAGGGCGGTGTCGGCACGGTCCAGGCCGGCGATGCAGAATTTGTCGATGACCTCGACGCTGACCAGACTTCTGTCAACTATCTCTGGCAGAAATGGCAGGATGCGATGAACGGCAACAAGACTGCTGCAGAAATCGAGGCCGCCAAGAAAGCATTCAAGAAAGCCGCGACAGAGCACGGGTTCATCCTCTATCAGTCGAGCCTTGACCAGGAAACCGGAAAGTGGGGTTACTACTGCTACTACTATTACTGGAACCGTCACAATGACAACCAGAATGACAATGTGATGGGCCCGATGGAGTTCGGCGTTGTCCGCAACAATGTCTATAAACTTTCGGTTGTCCGTCTTTCCCAGCTCGGCCATCCCCGCATCCCCGAGAATGATCCCGACGATCCCAAGCCGGATGATCCGGATGAAAAATCGGAAGTCTACATGAAGGTGACCATCGACGTCATTCCCTGGGTTGTCCGCATCAATAACATCGGATTCTGATCATCAACCGCACTGTCCGCAGTCGCTCCATAGGGAATCCGGACCTGACCGTCCGGATTCTCACCAATTCAACTGACGATGAAGATTTCAACTGACGATGAAGATTTTCAATCTCCCCAACATATCCCGCCCGCTCCGCCGGGTGGCCGCAATGGCGATCCTGCTCGCCTTCCTTATCCCCTTCGCATCCTGCGGGCGGCTTCATGAAGAAATGCAGGAATGTCCGACAGGTGCGCGGCTGCGTTTTGTCTACGACTACAACATGGAATTTGCCAACGCATTCCCCTCGCAATGTCATTGCCTGACGCTCCTTGTCTTTGACGGGGAAGGGCATTATGTGACCACGCTCACCGCCTCCCAGCCGGAGACGGCCGACGAGGATTGGCGCATGGAGATTCCTCTCCCTGCGGGAACGTATAGATTCCTTGCCTACGCGGGAATGGAGTGTGACGAGGCCTCTTTCGCCTTCGCCGATTCTCCGGAGAAGACAGTCAGGGATGATGTCAGGACCTTGCTGAACCCGGAACTGATCACATTCCCTGTCGGCCAGCCCCTACATCATCACTTCTACGGCTCGCTGGATCTCGCAATTCCCGAAGCCGGCGCCGGAACCGACCTCACGGAGGCGACCGTCGAGTTGAAGAAAAACACCAACGACATCCGCATCATGCTTGGCCATGAGAATTGCCGCCCCGCGAATCATGAGGAATTCGATTTCGCCATCATCTCCGACAACACGCTGATGAATGCCGACAACGATGTCATCCTCGGAGCGACGCGCGGCGATGCCACTCCGACGTCATATGCGCCTTGGAGTCGGGGAAACTATGAGGCCGGAGTCCTGCCGACAGGAAATGTCGCCACTCTCGCCTATGCAGACCATTCGGTCTCGCGTCTGATCGCGGGGCATGAGAACCTGCTGCAGGTGACGCGACGTTCCGACGGCAAGAAAATAATCGACTTCCCTCTCAACAATCTGCTCCTGATGCTCAAAAGCGACCGGTTCAGGGATATGGATCCCCAGGAATTTCTCGACCGGGAAAGCCGTTGGAATCTCACATTCCTTCTGACCGGGGATGGCGATTGGCTTAAGACCTCGATTATTGTCAATGGTTGGGTTGTAAGAATCAATGAAGTGATTTACTAATCCGGAAGGGTCTTGCCCATGAAATTCATTAATTCGCTTTCCTTTCTGATGCTGGTCTGCCTGCTGCTTTTTGCAACGTCTTGCCGCCATTCATCCTCTCCCGGGGAAGATCTCCCGGAGGGGGAGGAAATGTATGCGGTGGCGTTCACAGTCAGCCTCGACAGGGCGTCCGCTTCCAGAGGTGAGAGAGGAGAAGAGACGAGAGGAGCGACAAGAGGAGAGGGGTCCTGGGGCAACCATCCATTCCCCACCGAACTTGGCACCACTTTCGATAACAAGATCCTCAGCCGCCATTTTTCCGCCGCCCTTTACCGGACAGCCGATCTCAGCTATGTTGCCGGAGTCCGGGATATTTCTGCCGCCTATACTCAAGATAATGGCGCGTCATTGCGCGTCACATTCAGCGGCAAGATTGATGCAACGCCCTTCAAGGAAGAATTTGAAAAGAGTGGTGAGGGGGATTATAAAGTGGTTCTTATCGCCAATTCGCCCCATGCCGTCTATCCTGATTTGGGGACAGACACGCTGGAGGAATTGGATTTCAACTATACCGGCAAGGAAGGGGAATTTCCGGCCATTCCTATGTGGGGAGTGCGGACCGTAACGCTTAACTCGCTGACCATGTCGGCCGTCAATGATCTCGGGTCGATCCCTCTTCTACGCGCGATGGGAATGGTCAGGGTTTCGATCGACCTTTCCTCTACCCAGCCTGAGGCTGTGGCCGACCTGTTGAGTCTGACCCTCAGCCGCCATAATGACGCAGGATTGATTGTGCCCTCGGGTTGGAGCGGCGTCGATGTGACCACCGACCTTAAGATTGCAGAAACGCTGAGGGAGAACAGGGCCGACGACCAACGCCCCCTTCCGATCGAGGCGCCGGAGATGGAGGAGGGGAAGCTATGTTCAACCATCTCGTTTTATCTTCCTGAAATCTGCAACTCGGGCGATGATGATGAATTGCGTCTGGAGGTGGAATATCGCGTCAACGGGCAGAAGCGCACCGGCACAATCCTCTTCCGCGATTATGAGGGAGGTCTCCCGAAAGGAGACTGCGAGCCCTATAACGTTGTGCGCAACCATATCTATGAATTCAATATATATCGCGCCGAGCAGTCGGACACGTATGTGAACGCGGCTGTCAGGGCGTGGCGAAAAATTGATTTTGAATATGACTATTAAGAATCCGCTGCATAAATTCATTCCGGGACTCATCGCGACTATCGTCGCGGTGCTGCTCCTTGCGGGTTGTTCGGCGGAGGATTCTATCCGTGGCGGGGGAACGGCGCGCGGCCTGTCGCTGAGGGTGCCGGCTCTTCCTTCGTTCGAAGGGAACGGGACGGGGACGCCGACCGAATTGACATGTTCCTCACTCGTCTTCTTCGCATTCCCGGTTTCGGGCGGCGTGCCATACGTGAAACGTCTTGCGCTGGACGACCCGGAACTCACCCTCGCCGATACCTACAGGCAATATCCCATTGACCTCGGGGCCGGCGAATATCGGTTCTATCTCGTTGCGAACTGTTTCGCCTCCGACAGCGAAGTTCCGGCAGAAGAGGACCTTCTCAAGGAGGCAATCCTGGAATATGATCCTGACGATGACTTTACGGCTATTCCGGAAGAGGGGTTGCCGATGTCGGCCGACCATGGAGATTTCTTCATCAAGGATGCGGCCGGGATGCGCCATGACGTTGGGTCCAGCTTCGTTTATGATGGATCGGACCTGACGCTCTACACTGTCCTTACGTATGCCTGTTCGAAGGTCACACTCGATTCCCGCGACCTTGAAGAGAATCCGGCTGCCATATCGGAACTTGTGATAGACAAGATTTCGGCGCAGGTTCCTGTGATAGCCAATGAAAATTATGGCTCCTTCGGCACGGTCGGTCCCATCGGATTTGCCGATTCGGACTCCCCGTTCACGTTCTACGTCCCCGAGCGGCTGGTTGAAGATGCAGCCGAGCAGGGCACTCTCACCCTCAAGATAGGGGAGCAAGAACTGAGCCTGCCATTGGGGGAAACCGGCTCGGAATCTGAGGAGGAGGTCAATCCGCTGCCGGGCGCCGGCGAAGCGCGCAATATGAAGCGCGGCACGCATTACACCTACCATCTCCATCCCTTGGCGCGCCCCACGCTTGAGATTGAACCCTGGACCGTCAACCGCGTGGTCTATGATCTTCTCGGGCCGGTCTATCTGGAAGTGGAGCAGCAGGAGTATGAAATCGTGGCGGGACGGCGCACAAAGATATGGTTTGATTCCGATGTGGAGGATGTCTATGTCGAGTCGCCAAAATATGAATTTGCCGACGGCTCATTGCTCGACCTTTACCGCTATTCGGTCAACGCAACATCCGACACGATCAGCGTCTGGGTAAACGAGGAGATTCCCTCCTCAGAATACGACAGGATAAATGCCGATGAGGAACGATACAAACATTTCCACATAGTAGCCGGTCCGATTCATAAACGAATCGGAGTTTCCCCGCTTACACTCCTCCCATATCTTTATGTCGAGCCGGCAGCCATATCGGTCAACGTTGGGGAGAGGATAGCTTCCGGCCAATATTCGGGAGAGGTCCCCTTCACGATCAGATCCAATTATGAGAATGTGACGATTCAGCGCGGCGAGGGCTGGGCTCTCCTTCCTTCCGATGAATGGAGCCCCGCGAATCAGGAACTGCTTGAATTGACGGATATCGAAGGCAACCATCTGGAGGAGGGTCTGCTTGACCTGGATGATAACAAGATGGAACTCCAGTTGCAATTCCGGAAGCTGAATGCCGGAAAGAATCTTTGGAAAAAGCAACGCACGTTGACTTATATCGTTACAGGCTCCGATTCCGACGGCCACTCGGAGCAGTTGGAAGTGACGGTTACCATCATCCCTTATCTTGTCGATTACAAGATCCATTTCCACTCCGCAGGGTGGAAAACACCTCATATCTACATTTACCAGTGTCTTGAATTTCCCGGCAACTGGAATCAGACCTTCCAGGGAGAGAACCTCGCGTCGAAGCCGATCGGCTATCGTGTATCCACCTTTTATCTGGCCGCCCTCGAATATTCATTCACGGGGAAAGTAGCCTTCAAAGGCTGGGATTCCGGCATCAATCACGATGCCCTTTATCAAGAGGATGGGACTATGAAGCCTTTTGAAGGACAGAAGGCTTACGGGTTCTATATCTTTGATGACCAGACGTCATGGAATGTCGATCTCTCCAATACGTCCAGCTATGCGCGATATGACTACGCGATGGATTTCTGTGCGGCCCATCGCAGCCAGATCGGCGCCTATTGTCCGCGTTGCGATTCGGAGGATTACAATGTCGTGTTCCCCGGCATCCAGATGATGAAGGAAGATGAGGACTGGTGGGTCTTCCAGCTGACCGGGGTTGCCACTCCGGGAAAGGCGCTGATAATGTTCGCCAACGAGCATGTGCCGCTGGAGGTCACAAACCAGTTCCCCCAAAGCGAGAATAAGGCAGAGGCTGCTGTCGGCATTCCCCTCTTTGAATATCCTTCGCATGAAGGATGGCTCGATTACAACGGCATAAGCACAGACCGCCTCAATAATGCTTTCTCCGCATCGAAACCGGTAGGGTTCAGGCTCTATTGGGAGAAATCAAGCGGCCTGAAGAGCCCCTGGATGTGGGTCGACGGAAATCACACGTTTACTGACGGCGACTTTGTAAACTCGATCTTCACCGGGGAAGAAGGGGATTACTATTATTATACATTCTTCGAGAATGAATTGTATGACACCTCCGAACCTATACAGGCAATCCTCTTTACCACCGGAGGCGCGCAATACCAATACAACAGATATTTGAATTCACCAGGGTGGAAACTCTCGACATTCACCAAGTCGCGCAACGGCTATCGCTGTGCATACGTCCAGAACCCGACCAGCACAGCCGCCACGCTCGAACCGGGACTTCCTCCCTCGCTCAGATAATGAAAAGACGCAGATTTAGAGATATTATCAACGTGTTGCTGACAGCCGCGCTGACATTGCTGCTTTGGGGCTGCCGCGACAATCTTGACTTTCCGCCACCCTCCGGAATAGGAGCCGACGGGATGGTCGAGGTCTCTTTGACCATACCTTCCCTCCGGAGCGTCCGGACTCGGGGAAACGACATAAGCCAGGACTGCAAGGTAGAGGATGTTGCGGTCATAGTCTATTCCGGAGAGGGATCAAATTCCGCCCCCGGGCAGACAATGACGATCTATGCAGACCCGGAAGCCAATCCCTCCACATCCAGCCTGACCCAGAATTCCGAACAGCTTGTCAATGTGAAATTCAAGCTGAATCCGGAATTGCGCGGCGCCTCCGGATTGAGATTCTATTTCATTGCCAATATCCCCGAGAATGTGACCTCACTGTCGAGCCTTACGGAAAACCAGCTTCTGTCGGCCACGACTGAAGCCCAATGGAATCCCTCCTGGGCTACTTCCGTCATGACCGAAGGAATTCTAACGATGAGCGGTTACGCCTCTCTATCGGACCTGAGCGGAGGGGCGGTTGCGCTGACGCGTAACGCAGCGAAGGTAAGCGTAGCGGATGCGGACACTTACGATTCCCTTGGTGGCGATTCAGAGCCCAATTATTATCCCTACCTGATCTGCGGCCCGGCCATTGAAAGCGGCCTGTTGGCGGGGGAGCAGTCGGAAAGCGGCGCGGGCCTGGGAGAACCGCAGGAAATATCCGGTTTCGGGCACGGGACATTGTCGCGTCCCGAATATTTCCACCCGACAAAGAATCTGAACGGAGAATGCTTTATCCTGACGCAAGCGAAATATGAGAACCAATATTATTGGTATCGCCTCGATTTCAGCTCTGAGCGGCAGCCCGATGGGTCGCCGATCTATTTCAGTCCCACCTCGAATCATTGGTATCAGTTTGTCGTCCGCCGCGTAATCGGAACCGGGTGGGACACTCCCGAGGAAGCCGCGCTACATCCAGAGGCAATGCTTGAATATGAGATCCACGACCATTGTCCCCGGTCATACAGCATGGCCAGCGATGGAATCCGGGAGCTCGGTGTTTCCAAGCGGATTGAGTATTCCGGGGTCGCCAACGACGGAGACTCCTATAGCGAGCAATTCCTTTATATAAAGTTTTTCTCCCGGGAAGGGGATGAGATTCCGGCAGCGAGTCAGGTGAAAAGCCTGATCTCCCTTCCCGAAAACCCCTGGCTGGAACTCGGCGAACCGGTGGATGTGACGGCGCAGGAAGCGGGCGTGGATTCGGAATTCGACCGCGATGATGTCGGGAAGGTCTATCGTCTGCCGATCCGGTTCCTCCCGACGCATAGCATGGGGGAACTTAAGGCGGATATAGAAGTGGCGTGGAAAGGACTCCGACGGAACGTGCCCGTTACTTGGATGCGCGAATTTCGCGGCTCGGATGTCACTTCGGCCAGTCTGACGATAACGCGGGGAGGCAGCGCGACGACAATCCCCGATTATTGGGGATTCCTCTACAGCGCGGAAGAGAATTCGTCGTCGGCCTATTCCGGGCCTCTCCTCTGGGGCGTAGGAAAGGAGGCCAACAACGGAAAGCGGCGCAACCAAGGTTTCCATTTCCCCGTCATGTATGGCGATCAGGAGGGAGGATACGCGCAGTACACCTACACGCTCACGTTCGATAAGGAGGAAAGGTTCTTCACGGGAGACTACCAATGGAATCTGACCTACAAAGGAGTAAACCTCCATGTGCTTCCGCTCGACGTAACGAAGCGTCCGTTGACATTGCAATTCACAATGGATGTCCCGACCGCCGCCAACCCGTTTGACGACTACGGCTATGCCCTCGGGGAGATGACGATAATCATCATGTTCAATGGGGCGGCCGTGCCGGAGATCTATAATTTTGATCTCTACCACACGGGCTTTTTCCATCGCGACAGTCAGGCCCATCGGCTCGATACTCCCCGGGATGCGACCAATTACTATTATTACGAGGTTGTCCCGGTGGAGGTCAACGGCAAGACCCGCTACATGCTCGACCGCAACTTGGGGGCCAAGTCCGCCGGAATGTATATCCGCAATTCCGACGGCACCTCCATGACGGACGACCCCTCGGCAGCCGGAGGCTATTACGCCGTGGCCCATCAGCTTGTCAATGCATATATAGATCCTGTCATGTTCGATTCCGAGCCGGAAAGGGTTTCCCCGCCCGGTTATCGCGTTCCGGATCAGAAAGAATGGGAAGGCATAGGCAATTCCCGGGCCTTCCACATGGAAAGTGCGGGCGATTATTTCAATGCCTATTATGCAACCTCGGATTCACGCATCGGCAACATCTACTTCCCGAAGGCGATGATGATGCAGAAGGGGCTTATCGCGGGGGATGGCCGGAGCGGGTATTACTGGAGCCGCACGGCTGCCACCGGCACAGAGAAGGAGGAAATCGGCAAATGGCTGCGGATGCTGAAGATTTCCGGCAACACGAAGAGCTATATCAATGGCTGCGTTGTTGTGCCGGGCAAGGAGAATCTCGCATACGGGGGTGCCGTGAGATGTATCAACGATGTCAATGACCACACGGAGATCCGTCGGACCTCATTCAATGTCTCCGGCGCAACGCATGTCTATCTTTACAAGGAGGAATTTGGGACGCGCACGGCAACCACTTCCTGGCCCGGGCACGCAATCGGAAACTATGCGACCATGACCGACAACCATTGGTTCGGGTTTGCTTATGAATCCGCCGATTTTGATCCGGATGAGCTTTACGTGATTTTTAATTTTGTCGACTCCAACGGAGTTATCCACACATATAGCAAAGATGCGCCGAATGGAGATACGTGGGGCCCAACCATTTCGACCACTTCCCGGAATCCTTCCGATTGTCATGGCTGGAGAGTTGTCGGCGACCGGTCGCCGGCGTTATATAACGGTGCGCCGGATTACCCCGGCGGCGAGCCGATCCTCCCGGCGCGTAGGGGGAGTATGCTCGGCTGCTGGTGGCTCTGCGGAACGGCCGCCGGCGCTCCTCATGTCTATCTTTATGATATGGCCCCAACGAAGGATTACCGCATCTACTGGCCTTGCGGAAAGGGACGGCAGCTTGAAATGACGTATGAAGGCACGTCGGTCAATCAGCTTTACGGCCGGGAAGGGGAGATGTCGGAAATATTCGGCTATTATTCCATTGATTTCTCGGATCGGCTGGCGACGCGGCGGCTGACTGTAGGTTATCCGTCGACGCCATCGGTGGCGACCGGAAGTATAGGGGAATTGTTCCATCTCACTGCCGGCGACGGCATCGCGTCGCTCTATCTCGGCAGGACGCAGGCACTGACTGCTGTCCCGAAGGATGTAAGGGATGAGATTGATGCGACGAACGGCGCGCCGCAGGATGGCTATTTCCGGGTGTACGTATATAACCGTCAGGGCTGGGACTATGTGAGGCTTCATCACTACGATTTGTATGGCCATCCGCTGAACAGTCCCTGGCCGGGCGACGACATGAACAAATATGACGAAGAAGGGACAATCCTATGGCTTGACATTCCGACGGCGCACACCCATTTCATCCTGACCACAGGCGCCAACGGAGCCATCAACACAGGCGCAGGCGCCCCCTTCTCTTCCGACCCCCGCGCCTACTACAGCAACTAACCCAGGGGTTGACCCCGCCAGGGCTCTGGACGCGATTTATCGCGTCCCTGCTTCGGCAGGGAGTACCGGATTCCGCGATGTATCGCGTCCGTACTGCGGCAGGTGTTACCGGATTCCGTGGATATCGGTAGCGAGCGCCGCAGGCTGGTCGTCCGTGGGATAAAACTACCCGGATGGCTCGCAATGGGCTGAAAACAAATTATTTCCGTGAGCTTCCGTGGACGAGCGAAGCAAGGCGTTGAGTTCCGTGAGAGGCAGTTTCTCATTGTTCAACTTAGCTGGGGGATGCAAACCCCCAGCGACTCAAATTCAATTCTCTAAATCCCAACTAATAATATATCAAAAAGAAAGCCACCTCCTTATGGTGAGTGTCTTCCTTTTTGTAATCTTAATCTTTTGAAATCCTTAATCTGGGAATTGATCAGGGTGAGCCTGGCGGTATTCCTGCCATTTCTTCATAATGGCTTCTCTTTCCGGCGGGTAATAAAGTTTGGCTACGTTATTCTCAAAAACGACCTTGTCATCTATTGTTACTTTGCGCAAAACGATGGTTCCTCCTCCGGCTCCCGCATAAATGTTCCATGTGGGACCCCATGGGGCTCCGAAACCTATGAACCAGTACATCTCCTGTTCATCATAATCGGAGTTGACAAGGTGGATGGTGAGAATGTCTGCCTCCACATCCTGAATAATGCTTACGCCACGTTCCGCACATCTGATTTCCATGTTCTGTCCTCCATACAGGGACATGATCTGACAAGTATCCCCGGGCTGCAGATTGAAGTCATAAATTAGACCTTCGGTGTAGGTTGAATCCGGAACGAGCGGATAATTTTTGGAACCCTTCAGGTAGTAGATTTTACCGTTTTCTGAGCGGATGAGGCCTTTTAGTTCATCGGCGTAAACCTTGTCGGTGGGTATTCCTCTCCATACGCTATCAATCTGGACACATTCACCTTCGAGATACTGGCAACGCATTTCCAGATATTCCTTATCCCCATGCTTCACGGGCCCCGTGAAATAATATCTCGCAAATCCAGACTGTTCCAAAGGCATTCCCTGCTGCTCAAAAAGCATTTCGGCTCCGAGCGCAAACGCATTATATTCCTGCGCCCGTACCATCGGAACTGCCGCCAGGAGCAACGCCAAGCAAACTATCAATTTTTTCATCTTTACTTAATCTTTAAGTGTCGTTAAAATCCATTTCCGGCTGCTAATGGCCCCTGAAATGGATAATAACTTATCAGTGTTGGTTGAATTTTCAGAGTAGCGGGGCCATGTAGACTGGGAGGTAGAGGGTGTCGGCCGAAGTTTTCAAATCTTTGGGGTAAAGCACTACCGATTGGACTATCCGGGAAGAGTATTTTTCGCGAAAGCGGTCAAGGGATTTATGGGCTGTATATCCCGACGATTTTACTTCGATGGGGAGGAGTTTCGATTGGCGCGTGATCAGAAAGTCGATTTCATAATTATTTTTCCCTTCCGGATCGGCTTTGAATGTGTAGTAATACAAGGAATGACCATGGGCCCGAAGACATTGCGCCACGGCATTCTCATATACCATCCCAAGGTCGGCACTTAATTTGTCGCTCAGCAATTTATTGTAGACCTCGCTGCCACCATCTTCATTGTCCCAGAACGACAGCGTGACAAAAAGACCGGTGTCCCCTAAAAATAATTTGAAATATCCAGGGTCCTTATGTAGCGCCAACCCTACGTTAGGGTCTGTCGACCGATAAGAGAAGTTCACCGTAAGAGAATTTTCAAGATCCTGCCAGATGGGATCAAGATTGAGGCCATCGGCATTTTCGATCACACTCCCCACCGTATATCTCAACTTTCCCCTGGATAATTCGGCAGGGATGGCTTCGAATATTCTGGAAGCCCTGCCCGTTTCATCAATCTCACGGAGATCATCAATATATAGTTCCAGAATCTCGCTTTTGACATCGTCGACTCTCTTCAGATTATTATAATCAAGGTAAGCGTTGACGGCCTGGGGCATACCGCCGACTATCATGTAGAGCCTAAACTTGCGCATCATTTCCCTATGTGCGGCCTCTCCCAATGCGACTTTATTTTCATAGGCATACCGAATTAATTCAAATGCTTCCTGCGAACCGATTGCATCCAGAAATTCTTCAAAATCGAGAGGGAACATGTTTATGCGAGTTTCCTCACTTGGAATCATGATCCCCCTCTTGAACTTCCGGATTGACATCAGAGAGCCAGTCTCGATATAATCGAATCGTCCGTCTGCCACAAGATATTTTATGGCTTGCCTTGCCTGGGGACATTTCTGGATTTCATCGAAGATTATGACGGATTGGCGAGGATATAAAGTCGTCCCATATAAGGACTGTAGGCGCAGAAAGAGCAGGTCGAGATTTCTGAGGTCGTCAAACATCTCGACAATATCTTTACCAGCCTCGGCAAAGTCTATTTTAATGTAAGATTTATATTCGCGTCTTGCAAACTCTGTTGCAATTGTTGACTTCCCGACACGCCGTGCGCCTTTGATCAATAGGGCGGTTGAGCCCATTCTTTCCCGCTTCCAATCAAGCATGCGGGAATAAATCTTTCGTTTGAATATTCTTTGTTCCATATAAATTCCGGGAGCGTCTACGGTTCCTCAGCTAATCAATTAATTTATATGCAAATATAAAGGAAAAATTTTATCCCGTAAAATTTAAAAGCCCTATTTTCTGTGTTTCCGTAAAATTTGAAACCGCGCTTTACTGTGTTTCCGTAAAATTTGAAACGCCGTTTCACTGTGTTTCCGTAAAATTTAATGTAAAATATGGACTACCCAGCGAAAAAGTAGCCGCCTTAAGGAATGGATTGCTATATTTTCGGAGGAATTAAAGCAAAAAATCCCTCACTGAGGGACGTTTTTCTCCAATTTTATCCCTCACTGAGGGACATTTTTCTCCAATTTTATCTCTCACTGAGGGACATTTTTCTCCAATTTTATCTCTCACTGAGGGACATTTTCGTTATATTGAATTTGTATAAGATACAGGGATCAAATTTTTACGAAAATAGTGAGCCGCCTTAGGAACCAATCGGATTCCAAAGGCGGCCTTCTATCTGCTGATTATATAAGGGGTCGATGCAAATAATAATTTGGTTGAGATACTTTAACGGATAATGACCTTCTCCGTCTTTGGACCTTTGCGCAGAATATACGTTCCCGGTTGAAGGTTATTCAACGTCTGGGCATCTACTGCTTTCTGAATCAGAACTCCTGCTACTGAATAAACGTCGGAAAGTTCTCCGTCCCCGCACGCGATTTCATTTAACCCCGTTGTCACAGAGATATTGCAATGAGCCGTAATCTCGGGATTGTCTTTGGATTCTGCTGTGATTGTGCAGTTTCCGGTTCCAACCACGGTCACATTCCCTTGGTTATCCACATTGGCCACACTCAGGTCGCTTGACTTCCATACCACCCGTTTGTCGGATGCATTTTCCGGCAACACAGTGGCCTCGATAGTGAAAGTAGCGTATTGGGTATCCTCGCCGAGGGACCCGGTCCAAGAATCGGGATTGAGAATTATTTCCTCTACCGGTACATACAAGGGGAGATAAGTATATTTTGACCAATAGGGAGCAGCCTCGTATAAAGGAATGCTTTCCTCCGGAACATTGATCTTTATATAGTTGGAGGTCTCCATAAGGTAGCCTTCCAGGGCCGGAGGCGTGGATGCATAGACATGAAGACTGCTCAGCGGGGAGTAGTTAAAGAGATACGTTCCCATAGTTTTTACCGAAGCAGGAATATCCATTGTCTTGATAGACGTCCATGCAAATGCATACTCCCCGAGGCTCGTTGTGTATTGGGGCAATTCTAATTCTTCCAAGCCGGTGTTGGCAAAAGCCCACTTCCCTATCTCCAAAGTTTTGGACGTGTAGCTATTGTCAGATTGTTGAAAATATACATCCTTTAAGTTGGATATTCCCCTGAAGATGGCATCATCAAGCAAGGTGGTTTCCGGTCCGATGGTGATAAAGCTGATGGATGCGCAGTCTCTGAAAGGCGATCCTCCCTCTGTTCTTGCAGCTACAGGATAGTAATTGACGGTGGAAAGGCCGGTATCTGCAAACGAATCGTCTCCGATGTGTTCCAGACATTCCGGTAACGTCACGGTCTGGAGCGCTGAACAGGATTGAAAGGCATATTTGCCGATATATTTGCATTCTTTCAATAGTAGCTCTGCGCTTAGATTCCGACATGCTTCAAATGCTGATTGACCGATTGAATCAATCCGTTCCGGAAAATTGATGAATTCAGCTGTCTCGCAATAGCTAAAGCAACTTTCATCGATAAACAAAGGAGTCTCGGGGTCACGCTCTTCGAACTGTACTTTCCGAATCTTTTTGCAGCCTCCAAACATATATTCCGGCAACCTCGTAACTTGAGAGCCAATCGTGACTTTATCAAGATTTGTGACATCATTCCCCATTAATGTCCCGAACCCACAGTATTCGGAGTTCACAAGCTCCTTGGCGTATACCTTGACCTGGGTAATACCCGTGCAATTGGAGAACGCATCTGTGCCTACTGTCCTGACATTTTCCCCGATTGTGACGGAAGTTAACAACGGGCATCTTTTGAACGCCTTCCTGCCAATGTAGGTCAAAGATAAAGGAAGGTCGTCAAACCATAGATTGCTACATTCATTGAAAGCCTCATCCCCGATACGTTCCAGTCCTTCCGGGAGACTGATATCTCCTATATTGGTAAACCCGGCAAAAACATTGTTGCCGATTTCCTTAAGACTTGTCGGTAAATCTAACCCTGTGACTATATCCTTGAGATAGCCTTTCCGAGAACCTAAGTAAATATTCCAGCTCCCGGAAGCAATTGATTTCGTGCCCTCCTTAAATGTAAGGACATGGTTTTCGGAGTTGTAATCCTGGGTAGGTTTGAGCGCTATATCGTTGATATATATGATCCCATCCTCAGGCAGCAATCCCTCCTGCCAGGGAGTTCCTATAAAAGAGCTGGCCCAAAGAGTCTGAAGGGATGATGGGAGTGTGACATCTGTCAGCTGCGAACTGGCAAATGCCTGATCTCCAATGCTTATAAGCTGGTCCGAAAATATAACGGAGTCATAAAGACCGCTGTAGAAAGCGTAGTCTGGAATGATGGTAAGCTTACGCAAATCGAGTTCCCCTGTGATTCCAACGCGATAGAAAGCATTCTCTCCTACCGCCTCCACGTTGGAGAAATCAAGCGAGCATGATAATTTAGAGCTCATGAAAGCCCGATCCCCGATGGTGCGGAGAGAGGATGGAAAAACAACGGAAGAAAGATTGGATGAGGCGAAAGAACCCTTTCCGATAGATATGAGCGTTGTGGGCAGATCGCAGACTTCAAGCGCGGTTGTCCCGCTAAAGGCATCATCTCCAATGGAAGTGGCGTTTGCGGGGAGAGTAACAGTCTGAATATTTTTGTTGGAAAGAAAGATATAATCCCCGATGCGTGGAAGCGATTCAGGGAGAAGAATCTCCGTGTAGCCGGGGAGCGTGCCGTTCGGTTTAGGCAAAGCGAAAGCGCCGGATAGGTCGTTGCACCATACCTTCATCGTCACCTTCATTCCTCCTAACATGGTTGGGGTGGATTCAGTTTCTGATTTATATTCGTCGGAGATGTAATAGGTGGCAGTTGTGGTCCCCATGCCGACATCCGACTTGGCAATCTGGACGGTTGCATAAGGTTCGTCGCCGGGAACGAGAGTGACATTGGAGATGTCAAGCGTCGTAGTGCTTGCCAATTTGCCCGTGCCGGAATTGAGGAAGGCGATATCGGGAGCCGACAATTGGCCGGTGACGGTCAGGGAATGGATTCTGCTTGATTCGAGGTCGAGGACCAGATCGGAGAGCGTTCCGGCGACTTCGACATGAACCGTTTCGTCAGTGCCTTGGGCGCAGATGGCCGGTCCGCAAAGGAAGAGGGCCAGAAAGGCAAGTAGATAGGAAAATTTAGTCATGGATAGTTGACAATCTGCCGCGGTCATCCCCTCGTTGGCAATATGTGTTGAAATGCAGAAAGCGCGGGAGTCTGTATCGGTTGCCGTCCTACAGTCTGAGGCTTCTCGCATTGCCTATTGGAAGTCGGACGGCAACGAAGAAGCCCACGCTTTATATATGCAGGTATAGACTCCGGCTTGCAATGGCCAGGAGCCATCAGCCGAAATCAAGTAAACGCATATCACGGGCATCTACCGTTGCTCACTCCTTGACTTCCAAATGAAATTTTGCGAGAATTCCAGACTGTCAAGAAATAGCGCGGATAAACGCTTTCATATTGATAGAATGCGGCATCCCATTGGTTGGGATGACCGGCGTCCACCTTTCGCAAAGTCCCGCTCCCGGAACGCGGAAAGGGTTTGTAAGACAAATTTACATCTTTATCTCATCATCTCCAAATTCCTTTTGCAAATCATATTAACAGTCCGCCAGTTGAATATCCGGCAAGCGACTTACAACGGGTAGTGTCAATAGGATTTGTTAACATTTTTGGGGATAAATTTTTAGGATTGGCGCAAAGTTATTAAATTTGCAAAACTCCGGGAGAACCTTCCGGCAGGCGCGTTGCGCCTTGCCCCGAAGAGGCTCGTCCTGGAAGATAAACGAAAAATCCGCTAAGAAACAAAACTAAACAACTAATAATAACAAATCAAAAAACTGCTATGTGGTTAACAAGTTCATCTGTAGGACGTAAGTTCGTGATGGCCCTCTCGGGAGCCTTCCTCGTCCTGTTCGTCACCTTTCACTGTCTGATGAACGCCGTAGCAATCTGCTGGCCCGCCGCCTATAACTCGGTGTGCGAATTCCTGGGCGCCAACTGGTATGCGCTCATTGCGTCGGTGGTGCTCGCGGCGTTTGTCGTAATCCACATCATCTATGCTGTCTGGCTCACGGTCCAGAACCGACGTGCCCGCGGTCATGAACGCTACGCTATCAACAGCCGCCCCAAGACGGTCGAATGGTCGTCGAAGAACATGCTCGTGCTCGGCGTCGTGATCCTCGCATTCCTCGTTGTCCACCTCATCCAGTTCTGGGCAAAAATGCAGCTCCAGGAGATCCGCGGTTGCGTCGAGACGCTTCCCCCGGCTGCCGGAACGCTCTTCCTTCAGAAGGCTTTTGAGACTCCCTGGACGCTCATCGTCTACGGCATTGGCTTCGCCGCTCTCTGGTTCCACATGAACCATGGTTTCTGGTCGATGTTCCACTCCGTGGGCTGGGACAACAACAACTGGCTCCCCCGCCTCCGCACGATCGGCTGCTGGTGGGTTTCGATCGTTGTCCTTCTCTTCTTTGCCGAAGGCATCGTCTTCACTGTCAAGGCTCACGAGAAATATTACCTCAAGAACGAAGTGCTCCGCGAGCAGTATAAGGACATGATCGTCCCCATGCTGGAGAAAGACTTCGGCCCCGATGCAGCCCAGCTCGGCGCCCAGATCAAGATGTCGCCCTACGGCAACGTCTCCATGGGTCTCCGCCAGATGGAACAGCAGATGGGTATGCAGCTTGAGCAGTATAACTCTGAAGAAGGTCAGAAATACATGCAGGGCAACCCCGAGCTCTCCCAGCAGCTTGAGGACCTCTCCAAGCGTCACGCCGCAATGGCCAACGTTGTCAGCCTCCTCGACTATCTCGAAAGCGCCGACAACCAACCTGAGACTATCAACATGCCGAGCGCCGGCAACACCCCCCAATGATTAGCGAAATGGAAAATATAAAAGAAAACGTGAAAGTAATGAATCCGGCTGATTCCAAGATCCCGGAGGGTCCTGTCGCTGAGAAATGGACCAATTACAAGGCACATCAGAAATTGGTGAACCCGGCCAACAAGCGTCGTCTTGACATCATCGTGGTCGGCACCGGACTCGCAGGCGCATCGGCTGCCTCCACTCTCGCAGAACTCGGCTTCAACGTCCTCAACTTCTGCATCCAGGACAGCCCCCGCCGCGCACACTCTATCGCCGCGCAGGGCGGTATCAACGCTGCGAAGAACTATCAGAACGACGGCGACTCCGTCTACCGTCTGTTCTACGACACCGTGAAGGGTGGTGACTACCGTGCCCGCGAGGCTAACGTCTACCGTCTGGCCGAGGTGTCGAACAATATCATCGACCAGTGTGTCGCCCAGGGCGTTCCCTTCGCCCGCGAATATGGCGGTCTTCTCGCCAACCGTTCCTTCGGTGGAGCCCAGGTGAGCCGTACGTTCTATGCCAAGGGTCAGACCGGCCAGCAGCTTCTGCTCGGCGCGTATTCTTCGCTCAACCGCCAGATCCAGGCAGGAAAGGTGAAGAGCTACAACCGTTACGAGATGCATGAGCTCGTCATGATCAAGGATAAGGATGGCGTTGAACGCGCACGCGGTATCATCGCCAAGAACCTCGTCACCGGTAAGTTCGAGCGTTTCGCCGCCCACGCTGTTGTCATCGCCACCGGCGGTTACGGAAACGCATACTTCCTCTCGACAAACGCCATGGGTTGCAACTGCTCCGCAGCGATGGCCTGCTATCGTCAGGGCGCTCTCTTCGCCAATCCCGCGTATGTCCAGATCCACCCGACCTGTATCCCTGTCCATGGCGACAAGCAGTCGAAGTTGACCCTCATGTCGGAGTCGCTTCGTAACGACGGCCGCATCTGGGTTCCGAAGAACATCGAGGATGCGAAGAAACTCCAGTCCGGCCAGATCAAGGGTAGCGATATTCCGGAGGAAGACCGCGACTACTATCTGGAGCGTCGCTATCCGGCGTTCGGTAACCTCGTTCCGCGTGACGTCGCTTCCCGCGCTGCCAAGGAGCGTTGCGACGCAGGCTTCGGCGTCAACAACACGGGTCTTGCCGTGTTCCTCGATTTCTCCGAGGCTATCAACCGTCTGGGAATCGATGTTGTCCGCCAGCGTTATGGCAACCTCTTCGACATGTATGAGGAGATCACCGACGTCAACCCCGGCGAACTCG
>CAYZQA010000032.1:0-27091 GCA_964480745.1 uncultured Sangeribacter sp.
TGAAGTCCTTGCCTGCGATCGGCATACCGGTCTTCTCGGCGAGCTCCCACATTGCCGGGATGTCGACAGTCGTGTTAGGCGCGCCCATGATGAAGGGACAACCCTCGGAAAGGGCTGCGTAGGCGTAACACATCGAGGGAGCGATCCTCTCCTTGTCGTCAGCCTTCATGGCAGCCTCAAGAACCTCAAGGGAACCATGGACTTCCTCATCAACCGGGACATATACCTCGGTCGAAGCGGCCCAGAGAACAACGACGCGGTCTACGCCTGTCTCCTTCTTGAAATTGCGGATATCTTCACGGAGCTGCTCAACCATATCCCAGCGGTCCTTGACGTTCTTGACGTTGTCGCCGTCGAGACGCTTTGCGTAGTTCTTGTCGAAAGCGGCCTTCATCGGAACGATCTTGATAAGCTCCTCCTTTACTGGCTCGATATCTTTCTCCTTGAGAACCTCGCAGTTGATTGCAGACTCGTATGCGTTTGCGGGATAGACGTCCCATGCGCCAAACACGATGTCGTCAAGTTCTGCCAGAGGCACGATATCTTTATAGTGGAGATACTTCTTGTCTTCGCCGCGACCAACACGGATCTTGTCGTATTGAGTCATCGAACCGACAGGCTTTGCAAGGCCTTTGCGCGCCATGAGCACGCCGGTCATGAATGTCGAGGAGACGGCTCCGAGGCCGACCACAAGCACACCAAGCTTACCTTTGGGGGCTTCTGCTTTTTTTGCTGACATAATATGTTTTTCCTTTCGTTTTTTCTCTTTGAATATGTTTCGCGCCTATGCTCGCGTCAATGCTCGTGTCTATGCTCCGTAAAGAGTCTTACCCTTCGGAGAAGAGCATTCCGTGGAGGAGTTGCGATATGCGACGCTAAATTATTACCAATTTTTCTTTTGTCAAAGAATTTTTGGAAATATTTCAATATCGCAGTTATTAAATTTTCTTAATTTACTATGATTTTAGCAAAATTTCCTTGATTTTATGCGGTATTCAATCCGCAAAGTTAAATTATATTAATTAACCTACTACTATATCGAGCACCTCCCCAAGGCTCTTGATTATGTTCGGGTGAAGCTGTTCGTCTTCCTCAGCTGTCCAACCCTGGCCTTTAAGCCAAAGAACCTGGCAACCGATCGATTCGGCCGGAACAATGTCTTTCCGGTAGGAGTCGCCGATGACGAGCGTCTCGTCGGGCATAACCCCGAGTGCTTTCACGCCATGTTCGAAAATACGCGGATCCGGCTTGCGCACACCCATGACCGCGCTCTCGATGATACCCTTGAAGAACTTCCGGATTCCGAAATCCTCCAGGACGGTCTCGATATTGCCGTAGAAATTCGACACGAGCACCATCGGATATTTCTCCGACAACTGTTCGAGGACGGGGATTGTGGAGGCGACTGTCTCCTTGGCGCGCTGATAGCAGATGTCGGCAACCATTTTCCCCTTCTCGTCGATCAGCTGGGGAGGGAACTGGTAATGTTCCGACAGGAATTGCAGCTGAATCTTGATCTTGATCTGGAGAAGATCATTGAAGTCGTGGGCCGGAAGGATATGGCGTTCGCGGGCAAGTTCACGCTCAGCAAAGACGTATGCCTCACGGAACTGGGCCTTTTCGGCAATTACGCCTGCCTGACGGTAAGCGTCCCATATAACCTCGCTCCAATGTTCGCCGGCCGTGTCGAGCGTGCCGCCGTAATCGAATATTATCCCTTTTATTTTGTCAATGTCTATTTTCATAGTCTCACTGTTTGAATTCATTCTCATTTAACTCTTTCACCAATGTCCGGCAAATCCTCTCGTGACGGATAACCATGTAGACGAGAATCACGTTCAGGACTGTCAGCTCGAAAGCGAAGTATAGCCATGGCATCCTGAAGATTAGGATGGCCGTGAACAATGCGATTGTCCTGACATTGAACGACAGGATATTGGTGTATTTCATCAAGGGAAGACTGAGGCTGCGGAAGCGGTCGCGGAACGACTGCGGAATCGAATCGCCAAACCGGCTGCGGAGTTCCCGGCGCAATTCCTGCATCCGGGGAGTCCTGCCCTCCTGGCCTTCCGTGTAGTTGAGATAAAACGTCATCACCAACTTGCGGAAGAAATCGCGTCTCCATGACAACTCCTCATATTGCTTGCGGAGCTGGGCGGCGTTTTCCAGCTCGCTTCCCGATTTCCCTTTCAGGAAAAAGAGATGGAACTGTCGGTAATAATCCCCCATGGCCGCCTGCGTTGCATGACAGAGCCCAGTGACCACGGCCATCACCCAGATGACCCAGTGGTGGGCCATGAAAAATTCCGATGTGACGTTTTCCCTCAGACAGATCGCGACGTAGATGGCCGCAAACCATAGGTCGCCGCTCAGGCCGTCGAGTATGCGTCCGAGGCGGGAGTACTGCCCCGTGAGACGTGCAAGCTGGCCGTCGGCCGAATCGAACGAATCGGCCCAGACAAGAAGGAGCGCGCCAAGGATGTTGATCCAGATATTGTTGAAATAGAAGCATACGCCCGCGCCTACCCCCAGGAAGATGGAGGCGATGGTGATGGCATTCGGCGTCACGCCCAATTTCATCGCAAGTCTCGCCCAGGCATAACCTATCGGCCTATAGAAATAGAGGTCTATATGCTCCTCCGTGTCGAGCGATTTCAACGAGGCCTGATATGCGCTCTGTTTCGGAGCGTCAGTTTTCGGACTGTCATTTTCCATTTTTCTCCTCGTTATGTTTTCTGATTGACTTTATAATACATTTCGCAATAGCGGGGGCGGCCTCCTCCCGGCAGGGAGCGAAGCTTGGCCAATCGTTGAAGTCTATGATGCGGACCGTCCCGTCATCATCGACAATGCAGTCGCCGCCATAGATCTTCACATCCATTATCGAGGCCGCACGCTGGCACATTTCATGAAGCGCATCGACATCGAAATGCAGGCCGCGCGATTTCCCATTGATCCGCTCGTAGCCATACTTGCTGTGGCCTTCGTCAAAGGGATAGAACCAATGGAAGAAACTTTCCCCTGCCACGCCGTAGAATTTCACAAGGTCTCCTGCAAGATGACGGTTGATGACGGCCCGATTGATACCGCGGTAGAAGTATTCATGCAAGACATCCTGGGCCTCTTCCGGATGGCGGCAATAACTGACATCCTCCTTGTGCATCGCATGGAAATCCCCGCGCTTGATCCAGCATGGTCCGAAGCCTTTCTCCTTCAGGAGTTCGCGGACATCGCGGTTTGTATCGACTATCACGCTCTCAGGATATGGGATCCCATTTGCGAGCAGGATGCGCGTCATGCGTTCGCGGGTGCAGTTCTCTATGCCGAAGCCGCTGTTGATAACCAGTTTCCCATTTTCTTCAAGGGCCATCAGCTTTGCAATCGAGGCCTGTTCGCGACACATATTGACTATCACCTCTTCCTCGATCTCCATCTTCTGGAACTCCTCTTCGGAATGGATGTTGACCACGCAACCACGACGGCGCAGCTGATCGGCCACCGCATTAAAAATTGCCGTGTCGTTCCCTATGTGGTTCGGGGAATATGCGCCAGCGCGGAGAACCCCGTATATCTTCATATCTGCCATAATCTTCTATAATCCAAAGATTGCCTTATTTTCCCAAAAGGAAAGCCTCGGCCTTCTCTATGTCTCCGGCATGGTCGACATCTATTATCTTTCCCATGTCGTATGCCTCTATGTCAAGGCCGGCCTCCACCAGACGCCGCTGATAATTGCGCATCCTTGACACGCCCTCCTCCAGACACAGGTCGAGGACATCAATCGCCTTGTCGGAAAGGCCGTAGATTCCACCGCTGACGTATTCTGCGTCCTCGCGAGGAGTGTCGAGGAAAGCCGTTATCCGGCCATCCGGAGCTGCCACATACAGAGGCTTCTCGTCATCTACAAACCTGGTCACGGCCATCATGCCGTCGACCTCCGCCGGGGCATTCCCGTAAGCCTCGACATATTTTCTGAAATCAGATTCCCGAAAAATCGTATCGACGGTAGTGACAATGAACCTTCCATGTCCCTTCAGTCTTTTTCCGAGATAGCTGAAACTGTGCATGGAGGATGGTGTCGTGTGAATCTGGAGGTCCAGTTCGCAGGGGAGAGTCGGAGCGAGAGCGCGGAGAAAGTCGGCCACCTCTGTCATCTGTTCATTGACGATCACGCAAATTTTCTCAGCGCCGCATCTGACGAATATGTCGATCAAGCGCCCTATCATTGGCCGGCCATCCAATTCGACCAGCGGCTTGGGACTGGCCACGCCCTCCTTCACAAGCCGACTTCCTTCGCCGGCGGCTATAATTCCGAAATTCATGTTTCAAAAATTATTCGTTTCCTGCTGGTTCAGCCGGTTTCTCGGTGCTCTCCTTTTGTCGTTCATCATTCTGACGGTCCGGACGCGTCTTTTCATGATGAGCAGCCTTTCGCAGCGGATTTGCGGAAGCAGCCTGATAGCGTTTTCTTGCCCGGTAGATATCGATTCCCTTGTAGATTGCCTCGCGCATCGAAGTCGGATCGGCGACCCCTTTCCAGGCAATGTCGTAGGCTGTGCCGTGATCGGGGGAAGTGCGGACCCAGGGTAAACCGGCCGTGAAATTGACTCCATTTTCCCTGGCCAATGCCTTGAAGGGGGCCAAGCCCTGGTCGTGATACATCGCAAGGACAGCATCAAACTTCGTATATGCCCCTGTGCCGAAGAATCCGTCGGCAGCAAAGGGTCCGAAACTGAGAATTCCCTTCTTCTCAGCCTCCTCCATGGCCGGGATTATTACAGACTGTTCCTCTTCGCCAAGGAGACCTCCGTCGCCGCAATGAGGATTCAGCGAGAGGACGGCAATCCGGGGACGGTCAACGCCAAAATCCTGACGGAGCACCTTGTCGAGCATCTCCAGACCCTCCACGACCTTCTCTTTGGTAACGGCAGCTGCCACTTGCGAAAGAGGCAAATGGGTTGTGACGAGAGCGACTTTCAAGAAGTCGTCAAAGAGGATCATCTGGGCGCGATGCTGCTCGCCGGCACGGTCGTTGAGATATTCCGTATGCCCCGGGAAAGCAAACGCTTCGCTTTGGACAGCTTCCTTTGAGATGGGGGCCGTGACAAGGGTATCGATCTCCTCAGCCGATAACGAGCGGACGGCTTCTTCGAGAGCGGCCACTGCGCCCGCACCTGAAGCCTTCGAGGGATGGCCCGGCTCAATTCCGATCTCCGGAAGACGAAGATCGACAAGGTTGACAAATCCATCGCGGGCATCCTTGGCAGATTTGACAACTTTCAGCCCCTGGAGCTCAATTCCAAATTCACGCATGCCCTTTTCGAGGATTCGTGCATCCCCGAAAATCACAGGGGTGAAAAGTTCCGTGACTCCCTCTTCCCCTACGGTCTTCAATATTATCTCATACCCGACGCCGTTGAAATCGCCGTGGGTTATTCCTACTCTGAGTTTTTTCATTTCTGGTTGTTTTTGGTGGAGAGCATTCCGCAGGCTGCATCTATGTCTTCCCCGCGTGAAGTCCGGATAGTTGCTGTTATCCCTTTTTTATTGAGATAATTCCGGAACATCAGCATCCTCTCCTCGCTTGCCGGATGAAGGTCTACGCCCGGGATTGCGTGGAAGCGGATCAGATTGACCCGGCATTCCACATCCCCAATCAGCTTGACAAGCATTTCCGCATGGGCAATGTCGTCGTTCACCCCGCGCCACATTATATATTCCAGCGAGAGGCGGCGCTGATGGGAGAAATCGTATCCGGATAATACTTTCATTACGGTTGATATCGGGAACGCCTTCTGGGCCGGCATCATCGATTCTCTCTGAGCCACATCGGCCGTATGGACGCTGATGGCGATATGGACCTGTGTCTTGTCGAGCAGGTCCTTTAGCTGCGGAAGTTTGCCGACGGTAGAGACCGTGATACGCTTCGGGCTCCAGGCCAAACCCCAGGGGGCCGTCAGAATATCTATCACTCGCAAGACAGCCGGGAAATTGTCAAGCGGCTCCCCCATCCCCATGAACACGACATTGGTCAGCGGGTTCATTGTCGGCTCCCCATCCGGGCCTTTGGGAGGGATCGAGAGGATCTGGTTGATGATCTGCGCTGCCGTCAGGTTGGCCTTGAAACCCATCTTGCCCGTAGCGCAGAAATAGCAGTTCATCTTGCAGCCGACCTGGGAGGATACGCAGAGGGTTGCGCGCTCCTTATCCGGGATATAGACGCTCTCGATAGTGCGGCCGTCGCCTACGGGGAAAAGATATTTGACAGTGCCGTCGGCAGAACGGGAACTCTTCACGGGCGCGACCCGTCCTATCACGCAATTCGCGCGGAGCCATTCCTTGTTTTTCTTGGAGATGTTGACCATCTCCTCGAAGTCAGTGGCCCCTTTTTCATATATCCATTCGGCGAGCTGCTTGCCTACGAACTTAGGCATTCCCCCGCGATAGGCCACATCCTGAAGCTCGGCAAGCGTGAGCCCGAGCAATATCGTTTTCTCTTCCATTGGTTTCTCCGTTTATCTTCAGATTATCTCCATATAGAACAAATCCTAAAGAACAATTGCGTTCGGCAGACATCCCTTTACAAATCGGCTGACAGACCTTTACAAAAATGAGCGGCCTTGAAGACCGCTCATTTATCATTGATTCCAAGCGGCGCCCTTTATTCGCCAGCCTCGAATTTGTAGATATTGTTCTTGTATTTATCCTTGCCCTTGACCATCTCCATCATGTCGGGAGATACAAGCTGGAAATACTGCTGTTCGTACATCTGGTCGTTGAAGGGGAACTTCTCGGCGGCGGAGCCCATCACCTGATAGACATACACGCCATTGTCGCCCTTGACGATGACAACCTTCTTGTCGGCTTTCGATCCGGCGATCTTACCGATCACGGAAGCATCGCGGACACCGCCGTTCGTGCCGAGGCGGAAGGAAGGATAGTTCTTGACCTCCACGCCCATTGCCTGGGCTGCACTCTGGAGGCTCTGGGTCTTCTTGCCATATTTCTCGACAAGCTTGTCGCCGGCCTTTGAACGGCGCACTTTCTCAGTCAACGTCTTCTTGACGTTCTCATTCTCAACCGGAGTGTAGTCCTCATATTCGGAATCGACAGCTGCGGCATAAAGCGCCGGATGAATAGCATTGTTCGATTCATAGATATGACTTACCTGACCCGGCTTGCCATCGATCATCACCCAACGTACAACCTGACGCGAATCGGGATAGTACTGGTTGAAGCCCTGGAAGCGGGGAACTGCGGGAGAGGAGGAAGTGAGAGTGAACTTCTGGAGGTTGTAGCCAGCCTTTGCGGCATTCTCGTTGAACTTCTTGGCGTCCGTATTCTCGGCGAGGAACTTCTCAAGTTTCTGACGCTCCTCGTTGAGGGTCTGCGTGGAGGGAGTCAAAGTATAGCTTGCCTCGTCATACTCGTAGATTGTGACAGGGGATTTCTGCTGAACAAGTTTGGCGATCGACATTCCCTGCGGACCTGCCTGGAGAGTGATATACTTTCCGCCGGCATTGCGGAGGCTGTCGAGGGTCTCCTGCGGGATAGCGTTCGTGGCGCCATCGGCAGTATAGAGAGGAATCCATTGGTCAGCCTGGACGGCTACGCTGTCAGTTCCGAAGCGGGAAGCGACGGAATCAGTGGCGAGACCGGAATTGAGAGCAGTGAGGACGCGGTTACCGAGTTTCTCGGTTGCCATGGAAACGACGCTCACCTGGATTGAATCTACAGCCGAGTTGCGGCCAACCATGCGGATGACAGTGAACCCGGAGAGCGAAGAGCTGACAAGCTTCACGCTATCGGCAGTTGCGTTGAGGACATAATCCTTTACGGCACCGTTCGGGAGGTCGTTGGCACGCAAAGAATGGCGAGTCATGCTGACACCCTCTTTCTTAAGCTCCTTGTCAAGCGGACCGGAGTTGGAAGAAAGAGCCTTCACCGTGCGGGCGGCAAGCTGGGTCGCCTCGTTGCGGTCGGCTGCGGAGGGAGCGACATTGACAGCGATGAAGCTGATTTCTTTCGTCGGCTCCTCGACCTTGAACATTCCTTTATCCTTGGCGTAAGCTTCCTTGATTTCGGCATCGCTCACAGGATACTCCTTTTCGTCAAGCTGTCCGTAAGGAAGGAAAGCCATGTCAACATTGGAAGTGTTGATATAGTCGTTATAGAGAGCCTTCTTGTCGAGGTCGTTTGCCTTGACAGTCCCGGCGAGGAGACGCTGATAAATCATCTGGCGAAGCTGCGTGTCCATTTCCGACTCGGCAGCGAGCCATGCACGCTGGAACGGCTCCATCTGTGCATCGGTCAGACCGTTGCGCTTCGGGTTGAAGATGACATCATAAGCCTGCTGGGGAGTCTGGACGCTGAGTCCGGAGGCATTCAGCTGGCGGACAAGATCCATCACACGCTGGCTCTGAGGATTGTCGAGCATGTAATAGCGGAGGAGATTGCCGGAAGAGCGGACGCCGGCCTTCGAGGCTGCCTCGTTGAGGAGCGTCTCCTGAACGAGCTGGTCGAGAGCCATCTGACCCAGGATCTGGGTGTCGAAGTTGGCATACTGGTCAGGGTTCTGACGGCGGGCCTCCTCAAAACGGTTGTTGAGTTCCTCGCGCTTACGCTGATAATCGGTGTAGTCTATTTTCTTCCCGCCGATTTTGGCAACCGTCGTATGGTCGCCGAAGAGATTGCGGCTGTTGGTCAGTGCGTCGCCGACAATAAAGGCGAGCAACGCTACGCCAATCACTATGATCAGGAACACAGATTTGCTTCTGATTTTCTCTAATGTTGCCATTCGTTATATAGCTGTGTATTAATATTCCATTGATGCTCACAAACTTACAACAAGTTCGCGAGAGGTCGCGTTCAAATTTTCCCCTTTATCAGAGGGAATTAAACACGCAAAGATAATATTTTTGGCTTACTTAGCCAAATTCATATCCCAACAATGCAATTTTTAGATATTAAATTCCTTTTTGATGTCGTCGACTCGGTCGAGCTTTTCCCATGTGAAGAGTTCCACTTCGCGTTCCACCTTACCATTGTCATAGCGCCCGGTGAATTCTTTCACGACTGTCTCCGGCGTTCGGCCAAAATGTCCGTAGGCTGCAGTTTCCTTATATATAGGGTTACGCAGTTTCAGGGTCTCCTCTATCGCTTTCGGCCGCAGATCGAAGAGCTTTTCAATACGCTTCGCGATTTCTGCGTCGGAGAGGGCGACCTTCGAAGTTCCATACGTGTTGACGAAGATGCTTACGGGCCGTGCCTCGCCGATTGCGTATGCAACCTGGACAAGCATCTCACGCGCAACCCCGGCCGCCACCATATTCTTGGCTATATGGCGGCAGGCATAGGCGGCGGAGCGGTCAACCTTCGACGGGTCCTTGCCGGAGAATGCGCCGCCACCGTGAGCGCCGCGGCCTCCGTATGTGTCGACAATGATCTTGCGGCCCGTGAGACCGGTGTCGCCATGCGGACCTCCGATCACGAATTTGCCCGTCGGATTGACATGGAGCACATAGTCCGTATCAAAAAGACGACGTTCCTCCTCGGGGAGTTTCTCCAGAAGACGGGGGATCAGGACATTGCGGACATCTTCGCGAATCACTGCGAGCATCTCGCGGTCGGCCTGAAGCTGGGCTTCCTCGCTGCCATCGAGCGCAGGGATGAATTCATCATGTTGCGTGGAGACCACGATGGTATGAATGCGGAGCGGTCGACCGTCGGCGGAATATTCCACCGTGACCTGCGATTTCGCGTCCGGACGAAGATATGTGGTCAGTTTCCCTTTCCTATAATAAGCCATTTCCTTACCCTCGCGGCGGATGTCGGCAAGCTCAGTCAGCAACTTGTGGGATAGACTCAGAGTCAGCGGCATCAGTTCCTCGGTCTCATCGACGGCATAGCCAAACATCATTCCCTGGTCGCCGGCGCCCTGGAGATCCCTGTCTTCCGCACGGTCTTTCTCCTCCTTGCGGGAAACACCGCGATTGATGTCGTCGCTCTGTTCATGGATGGCGTTGAAAATGCCGCAGGAATCTCCATCAAAACGGTAAGCCCCACGGTTGTAGCCGATGTCGGTGATGGTCTTGCGGGTCACCTTTTCCAGATCGATATAAGCCTCCGATCTGACCTCCCCGGCCACGACGACCTGTCCGGTGGTCACGAGCGTCTCGATTGCCACATGGCTCTGAGGGTCGCGGGCAAGAAATTCGTCGAGCAGAGCGTCGCTGATCTGGTCGGATACTTTATCGGGATGTCCTTCCGAAACGGATTCGGAGGTGAAGAGATATGTTTCTTTGTTGTCTGACATTTCTTATATGTATTTTATAGATTACAAATGGAGTGCAGAATGAAGCGGGACATAAAAAATCGGGCAACCGCTGATGCGATTGCCACCCGAAAAACCGGACTCCCGACGGGATAGCTTCCGGCGTTGCCAAGCTGAGGGCGCTTCGCGCTCTTTGACGGCGGACGCGGCCCGGTGCAGTTTTAGCATTTTTTCGAGTGGTTGCAAGCAGCCAAATTTTTCCACTTCTCCCCGCCTTGCGCGTGGATCCATCGCAAAGTTAATAAAAATGGAGTTTACCCCCAAATTTATTTGAGGGTTTTATTATTTTTGCAGCTGCCGGACTCTTTGGGAGTCCGTCTTAGGATCATCCTTACTTTTCCCAATATCCTTAAATTAAATTCATACCATGTCCAAAAAGAAAGGCTTCCGTCTCGGACTTCTCCTCCAAATCATCATCGCCATTGCCCTCGGAATCGGGGCCGGTTATATCTTCCCCGGCTGGATGGCAAGAATCTTCTCCACTTTCAATGCCATTTTCAGTCAGTTCCTCGGCTTTGTTATCCCACTCCTTATCCTTGGCTTTGTGGCCCCGGCTATTGCCGACATAGGGAAGTCTGCCGGGAAGATGCTGGTCGTGACCGCACTCCTGGCCTATCTATTCACTATCTTCGCCGGAACCACTTCCTACCTTGTCAGCGACTGGCTTTTCCCCTCGATGATCAGTCCCGACACGTATATCGCCGAAGGCGGGGGGAGCCCGGAGACTACGGCTCCATATTTCGTGGTGGAGATGCCTCCGTTGATGACCGTGATGTCTTCGCTGATCTTTGCCTTCCTGCTGGGCCTTGGGATCGCCCTTTGCGGATTGCCGACACTTAAGGCCACCATGGATGAATTCAGGACAATAATCTCCTATGTGATTGGGAAAGTGATTGTCCCCCTCCTCCCGATATATATTTTTGGCATTTTCCTGAACATGACCCTCACCGGGGAGGTAGGAGGCATACTGCATACGTTCGCAAAGATAATTGCCGTCATTTTCGGACTTCATATATTCATCCTCGTGTTCCAATATTGCGTGGCTGCACTCTGCGCGCGCCGCGGTTCGCTCCGAAACCCGTTCCGGATGCTGGCGACCATGATGCCTGCTTATTTCACTGCCCTGGGCACTCAGTCGAGCGCAGCCACGATTCCGGTCACGCTCAAACAGACAATCAAAATGGGAGTCTCCGAAGGTGTGGCCGGATTTGTTGTCCCCCTCTGCGCGACCATCCACATGTCGGGGAGCACATTGAAGATTGTCGCGTGCGCCTTGGCGCTGATGCTTGTGCGCCATATCCCTTACGACTTTCCGATGTTCATGGGCTTCATCTGCATGCTGGGAGTAACGATCATCGCTGCGCCTGGCGTCCCCGGCGGATCGATCATGGCCTCCCTGGGCTTGCTCTCATCCATGTTAGGTTTTACGGAAGCGGACAATGCCCTTATGATTGCCCTTTATATCTCGATGGACAGTTTCGGGACGGCCTGCAACGTGACCGGCGACGGCGCAATCGCTGTGATTGTCAACCGGATTTTCAAACATCCTTAACAGACGCATTATTGCCTAAGACCGAGAGAGGGGATGTGCCGGCGGCACATCCCCTCTCTTTATAGCAAGGAGCATTTATCAATGGAAACGGCGGTTGCCTTCCAGAACGGGCTTCCCTTCTGCTGCGGGAGCCGCTTTCTTCTTTCCGCGCTTCATGATCTGGTAAGCGATCGGGGCTGCACAGTAGAGCGAGCAGAACGTACCGACGATCACACCGAAGATCATTGCGAACGTGAAGGACCGGATCGTGTCGCCACCGAGGAAGAAGATACAGAGGAGCACGAGCAACGTCGAGAACGATGTCATCACCGTACGGCTCAATGTCGTGTTAAGCGACTTGTTGAAGGTAATAAACCGGTCTTCCTTCGGATAAACCTGCATCATCTCGCGGACACGGTCGAATACAACCACGGTGTCGTTGATCTGGTAACCGATGATGGTCAGCACGGCCGCGATGAACGACTGGTCGATCTCCATCGAGAAGGGGAGGAAGCCCCAGCAGACAGAGTAGAAGCCGATGATGAGGAATGCCGTCAGCATGACAGCGCAGAGGGCGCCGACAGAGAAGGCGATGTTGCGGAAACGGAGCAGGATGTAGAGGAACATGCAGAGGAGTGCGATTCCGACAGCCCAGAATGCGTCACGTTTCATATCGTCTGCCACAGAGGGACCGACCTTCTGGATCGAGATGATACCATGGCTTTCGTCTGCGACTGCGAACGCGTTCTCATCCATTGTCTGGCCGTTGACGGTCAGCTCGTTCTTCAAGCCGTTGTAGAGCAGGTTGGCGATCTCGTTCTCAACGCCGTCTGATTCGTCGTTGATCTTGTAGTTCGTTGAGATACGGAGCTTGGAAGGAGAGTCGATATTGATGACCTGGACAGAGACGGTCGGATCGTTGGCTTCCTTCTGGAGCATGTCGGTCAGACGATCCTGGACAGCCTGACGGTCGACATTCTGCTCGAACTGGACAACATAGTTGCGGCCTCCGTAGAAGTCGATACCCTGATTCATGCCGCGGATAGCGAGCGAAGCGATACCGACAACGATGAGGAACACCCAGACGGCTGCGGCGGCGCGCCACTGGCCGAGGAAGTTGATCTTCGTGTGCGTAAGGAAGTTGCGGCTGACGGGAGTCGTGAAGCTCAGGCCGGCGTTGCGGCCGTTCTTCGTGATGAGGTCAAACGCGATGCGGGTCAGGAACACAGCCGTGAAGAAGGAGCAGACGATACCGATGATGAGCGTCGTTGCAAAACCTTTGATCGGGCCCGAGCCGAAGATAAGGAGGATTACGCCGGTGATGACCGAAGTGAGGTTCGAGTCAAAGATGGCCGAGAAGGCATTGCTGTAACCCTCGGAGATAGCCTGGCGGAGTTTCTTGCCATTCTTGAGCTCTTCCTTCGTGCGCTCGAAGATAAGCACATTGGCGTCGACTGCCATACCGAGCGCGAGCACGATACCGGCGATACCCGACAGCGTAAGGACAGCCTGGAGCGATGCGAGGATACCGAGCGTGAAGTAGAGGTTGAGCATCAATCCGACGTTGGCAACCAGACCGGGAATCCAGCCGTAGTAGACAATCATCAGGATCATCAGCAGGATGATGGCGACGATGAAGGAGATGAAGCCCATCTGGATGGCCTCGGCTCCAAGGCTCGGGCCGATGACGTTGTTGCTGACAACGCTGACCTTGGCGTTCATCTTACCACTCTTGAGCACATTGGCAAGGTCGTTTGCCTCTTCGGGAGTGAAGTTACCCGTGATCTGCGACGAGCCGCCGGTGATCTCCGAGTTTACGTTCGGGAAGGAATAGACATTGTTGTCAAGGACGATGGCGATCGAGCGGCCGAGGTTGTTGCGAGTGATGGTTGCCCATTCCTGCGCGCCACGGTCGTTCATCTTCATGTTGACCATGTTGCCCTGCATGTTGTCATAATCGGAAGAGGCGGAAGTGACGGCGTCCCCTTCGAGGGCTGCGTCGCCCTTGAGGGCCACGAGCTCCCAGTAAGCTACGGTCTGGGGCTGGCCGTTAGACTTCATCACGGGCTGACCCTTTTCGTCGGTCACAGGGAACTCAGCCGGCTTGACGCTCCACATCAGGGTGAGGTCAGAGGGAAGGATGCGGCGGGCGAGCTCACTGTTCATGACAGAGTCAACGAGGTTGCGGTTGGAAGGAGCGACCATACCGACAACCGGGCTGCCGGAACGCTGAGCGCCTCCGAGGAGGGCGATCACGTTGAGATGGTTGACCGTATCCTGGGCGGCATACTGCTGGGCAAAACGCTGCAGGTCGCCGGCAATCTCATTGTAGTTGTAGACTTCGTAGAACTCGAGGTTTGCGCTCGATTTGAGAAGCTCCGTGACACGCTCGGGCTCCTTGACGCCGGGAAGCTCAAGAAGGATCTGGCCCGTCTTGTCCTGAAGTTTCTGGATATTGGGAGCGACAACACCGAACTGGTCGATACGAGTGCGGAAGATATTGAACGCTGCGTCAACCTGGCTGCTCACCTGCTGGTTGAGAGCTTCCGTGACCTGTGCGTTGGAGGCATTGCTCTTCAGCTTGCCGAGGAATTCCCCCTCGCGGGTGAAAAGTCCGGCCATTGTGCCTTCCTGGAAGTTGGAGGCAAAGCGGGAGATGAAGTCGCTGTCGCTCGACTTGACGCCGCTATCCTCGGTCTTCTTGATCGCCGAGTTGATCTGGGCGAGCTGAGCGTCGCCGGAGGCATACTGGCGGAGGATGTCGGGGACGGAGATTTCAAGAACCACGTTCATACCTCCCTTGAGGTCGAGACCCATGCCGACTTCCATCTTGCGGACCTGGTTGTAGGTGTAGCCGAGATAGACTTTCTCCTTGTCGATCGAGTCGTTGAACTGCTTCAGACTTTGTTTGTAAACGTCATTCGTCTCGTCGCCCGTCTTGGCTACCGACATCGCGTATTCACGCGCTTTCTTCTCGTAGTGGCTCGTGACGAACGAGAAGCTGATGTAGAAGCCGCAGATCAGGACCAGGAGAATGGCGATGGTGCTGATAAACCCTTTGTTCTGCATTTTTGTTTTGTTGTTGTGTTATTTTCTTTTTTGTTGTTTTTCAGTCAAGTCATGGCCTGATTCCCAGGCGGAAAAGAGAGCCATATATACGCAAACCGCGCACCCCCTTTGACGGAGGGCACTGTTTCAGCTCGCAAATATACCGCTTTTTTTTGATGTAAACGTAAGAATACACATATTTTTGCATTTCCGACCCTTATCCATAAGATTATTTTTTATATTTTTGGCGTTTCTTTTACGGAGTCTATCTCCAAGATTGATTTCCCCAATATCCCCTCTACCATCTCCTCTTATCTCTCCTCTCCCTCATAATCCTTATCAGAACATGCGTATCCGTTTATTCAGTTCCTTATTTATCATATTGTTGTTGCTTGCGGCGGGATGCGCCAACATCGGCAATCCTTCCGGGGGTCCGCGCGACGAGGACCCTCCCATAATGGTGGCGTCATATCCTCCCCCGGGTTCGACAAACGTGACGCGGGAGAAAATCCAGATCGTTTTCAATGAAATCGTGAACGTGAAGGATGCGTTTTCCACAGTCGTGGTCTCGCCCCCTTCCAAGGCTGTGCCGCGCGTGACGGCCCTCGGACGACGCGTGACGGTAGATTTCGATTCGCTGCAGCCCAACACCACCTACACGATCGATTTCGCCGACGCGATTTCCGATAATAATGAGGGAAATGTTCTTGAAGGGTTTTCCTATACCTTCTCGACCGGACCCGATATCGATACGCTGCGCATTTCCGGACGCGTGCTGGGGGCGCGCGATCTTGAGCCGCAGCAGGGGATGCTCGTCGGGGTCCATCGTGCAGATGAGGATTCAGCCTTCACTACGAAGCGTTTCCTGCGCGTGGCCAAGACAGACGACCGGGGACGCTTCACAATCCGCGGCCTTGCCCCGGGCAATTATCATGTCTATGCCCTCGATGACCGCGATAATGATGGCGCTTACGCCAATCCGGAGGAGAACCTCGGTTTCTATCCTTTTGTGGTCAGCCCGTCAACGGAGGCCGCCGTGGCCATGGATACCGTGTTCAATGTCCTCACCGGGGAAGTCGACACGGTCGTCAGCCGCAGCCGTACGCGCTATCTTCCCAATGATATTCTCATCCGCGCTTTCAATTCGGGGAAGCGCAACCAGTATCTCTATTCCAACGAGCGGCCCGATTCTTCGCGCGTGTTCCTTAAATTCAATGCGCCGGCTTCTGAGCTGCCTGATGTGAGGGTCGTTGGCCGGGAGTGGTCGGGGCCTATCGGTGTGGCAGAGAGCCGCGAGACGATGGATTCCATCACATATTGGCTGGCGCCGGAGCTTGCGCGCATCGATTCGCTGACCCTTTCGGTCGGCTATCTGCGGACGGATTCCACAGGGCAGTTGGCAGCCGCGGTCGACACATTGAAGTTTTTCAACCGCCACCTTCCGGCAAAGAAGAATGCCAAGAAACCGGATAAGAAGGATCTCGCTCAGGCCGCAAAGGATTCCTTGGCCGCATTGACTTTCGCGTTCACCCTTCCTTCCGGCGGACCGAAGGTGACCGCGCCGGCCATCATCGAGTTCCCACGCCCTCTTTCCCGCCTCGATACGGCGGCTATCCATCTGTTGCAATCTCGCGATTCGACATGGATTGAGGTGGGACGTCGGCCCGATATTTTCCGGACTGATTCCCTTTCCCCGCGCTCGCTTTCGATTGCGTATCCCTGGGAGTTTGGGGCAGGCTATCGTCTGCAGATCGATTCCCTTGCGGCCACGGATATTTACGGGAAGACGTCGCTCCCCTTCTCTTCCGATTTCAAGATGAAGCAGGCGGAGGATTTCTGTTCGCTGTCGTTCAATATTTCGGGGGTTCCGGCGGGGATGGAGGCGTTCGTGGAGCTGTTGTCTTCAAACGATGCGGTGACGGAGACGGTCCCGGTCCGCGATGGGCATGCTCAGTTTGATTACCTCGAACCCGGGAAGTTCTATGCGCGTCTGATCTTAGATGCGAATGGCGACGGACTCTACGATACGGGGGATTACGCGGCGGGGCGCCAGCCGGAGGTGGCCTATTATTATCCGAAGGCGATAAACATAAAGAAGAATTGGAGTCGCGAGGAGGATTGGAATATCTTCTCGACGGCGATCGACATGCAGAAGCCTTCGGCGTTGTTGCGCAACAAGCCTAAGACGACGAAGGGACGCCCGGCGGCCACCACAGAAGAGCCGGAGGAAGAAGAGATCTTCGACCCGACCCGCAACCCCTTCGACCCCAACCGCCGGTAAACTCAAGTCGATGCAGGCCGATTGGAGCGACCAAATTAATTGATACTTAGGCCAGAGTAGGGACGCGATAAATCGCGTCCAGAGGAAAATTTATGTCCTTCTATTGATCTAAAGCTGTCACTAATCGATTTAATAGTAAATATTTTAATAGAAAGTATCGTCCAGCGATACTTTCTATTAAAATTTTTACTATTTTTGCGCTATGATTCTTGAAGATTTCGGCACCACTCCCTTCAGATTGCAGGACTTGAGTTCTGTATTCCCAGATTGTGCGAACTTGAAGATGAAGGCACAACGACTGGAACGCCGAGGAGATTTAATAAGATTGAAAAGGGGATTATATGTGGCGAGTCCCAAAGTGAGCCGTATGGAACTGGCGCCGTTTCTTCTTGCAAATCATATCTATGGGCCATCTTACGTGTCCATGCAGACTGCACTCCGGTTTTATGGATTGATTCCTGAGACGGTATATTCCGTGCAGTCGATGACGACAGGAATTGCACGGCATTATGAGAACCCCATTGGGATATTTAATTATATACATGTCCCAACGGATTATTATACTATCGGCGTTACAATGAAAGAAAGTACCGGAGCGATATTTATGATTGCGTCTCCGGAAAAAGCCCTTTGCGATCTTATGGTGTTCACTCCAAATCTGAATCTGAGATTTCAATCCTCAATGCGAGATTATCTTGAAGAAGATATTCGCTTCGACATGGACGGACTGCTTAATTTCGATCTGGATATAATTAAGGACTGTGCCAAAGTATCCCGTAAGAAGACAATGTTGAACCAGCTTATAAAATTCATAGAAAATGAGCGGAATATTTGAGAGGATGTTGGCTGCACATGACACATCTACAGACACAGCAAAAAGGAATGCCACATACGAAGTGATGCAGCAGGTTGCACTCGCCGGCTTACAACGAGGAGGGTTCTTTGAGAAGGCCGCGTTTTACGGGGGGACATGCCTACGCATCTTTCATGGGTTGGGCCGTTATAGCGAGGATATGGATTTCACATTGCTGAAAGAGGATCCTATGTTCAACATTGAGAACTATTTTCCTGCCATTCTATCTGAGTTCAAGTCTCTGGGCCGCGAAGTTGTAATATCCAGAAAAGAAAAGCGCAAATTAAGTAAAGTTGAGTCCGCATTTTTAAAAGACAATACCCTTGTTTACAATCTGGCATTCCAAACAGAGAAAAGCCTTAAGATTAAGATTGAAGTGGACACTCAACCGCCGTTGGGATTCCGAACAGAACAAAAACTGCTGCTCCAACCATATTCTTTTATGACCAGATGTGTCTCATTGCCCGATTTGTTCGCTGGCAAAATGCACGCTCTCGTCTTCCGCCAATGGGGGCAGCGTGTAAAGGGGCGTGATTGGTACGATTTCGAATGGTATGTCCGCAATGGTATTCCATTGGATTTTGACCATTTCCGTCAAAGGGCACTCAACTTCAATGGGAAAGATCTGAATAAGGAGGATTTTCTAAAATTACTTACCGAAAGACTTTCTACAGTTGACATAAAGGCGGTTAAACACGACGTTGCCCCTTTCATCAAAAATCCCCAGGAACTTGAAATATGGAGCAACGATTATTTTGTGCAACTTGTCACCATGATGAAGTTTCAGGATGACCTCATCTAACCCTGAAATTCTATCGAGGATTCTTTGCATCTCCGCTTACTGTCGGTCGTCGTGGAAAGTAACATCTTGCAACACAGTTTGATATACTCAACATTTCGTAGAGCTCCACGAAATGTTGATTTACAGGGTTTTGACTATTTTTGCATGCTTCTATTGCCTTTTCTATAACCGGAATGAAATTGCGGTATTCCGCATATCCTAAAGCTGTTCTTAATTCTCTTCCAGACCAACAATCTATGCCATTTGTGTAGATTCTGAATCGAAGTGCAAAATTTCGAATTAGAATTTGGGAAAAGGTTAGGAGGGAAAGATTTCTTTTCATTATATTTGTATTTTAATACTGAGTGCGATTCTTCTTGTCTATACAATCGCGCTCTCTATTTAACAAAGCCTAAAGTTTACCTCGGTTTTAACACTTCCAAAGGCTTACCTCGGTTACTAATAGATTTTAAGGCATGAATCGTCATAATAGAATCTTGAAGGAAATAAAACGATTGGCCCAACGTTTGTTTGCTAACGTTCCCGCCTCAGTGTATCTTTACGGATCGAGAGCTCGTGGGGATGGAGAGCTTAACTCTGATTGGGATTTGCTCATCGTGACCCCTGACGATGCCTCTACCAAGGATGATTTTGAAAGATTCGCATATCCATTCACGGAAATCGGCTGGCGGTTAGGGGAACAGATAACTCCTCTTCTCTATACTCAAAGTGAATGGGAAGCAGAGCGCGACACAGCTTTTTATCATAATGTCCAACACGATTCAATACGCTTATGACCATGGACAGTTCCCAAAGAATAATAGCCACCGGCTTATTATTAGAAAAATCCGACAAAAATATGGAGCAGGCATTGCGCAATGCGGAATTAGATTATTGGGATCTTGTAGCCAACCGTCTGTATTACGCCGTCTTCCATGCTGTTAATGCCTTACTGCTAATTGATGGTATCCAAACCGGAACCCATAAGGGCACTTCGATCCAGTTTGGTAAGTCATATGTCCTTACCGGAGTCTTCAGCAGAGAAGATGGAATTTTATATAGCCGCCTCCAGACCATGAGAGAGAAAGCCGACTATCAGAATATCTTCTCTATGGATGAGGAAGAAGGAAAGGAACTGATCCACGCCGCCGAGGAACTCAGGCAAAGAATATGTGGATACGTAAAAGGCAAACTTCCCTGTTGAGAGTTGCGTTGCCGATGGCTTTACGAGAATTCTGAGAAATTTCTCTTGTTGAACTTCCATATCATCGCTGAGAATACGCAACGACGCGGAATAAATTATTCCGCGTCGCGCATATCATTATGAATCCCCAATGGGGTAAATCTAAATCCTTATTAGTGGATTGCCACCTTGCGGGAGAACGTCCCTTGCCGAACTATATAGACACCCGGCTGCAGCGAGTCAAGACGGCGCTGGATTCTTTCTCCATTCATTGAGAACACCTCGTACGGAAGCGTCGGATCAAAGGTTGATTCGGAAGCTACGATCTCCTCAACGCCATCTCCAAAATCTATCTCGATTATTTTGGAGAACTTATTCCAAGGCGATACACTCTGATATAACCCAAGACTCCCAGTCGGGATAATAAGAGTTGGTTGCTCATTGCTATATTCCCATCCTAACTCCTCATATTGTACTACAGGGGGAGTTTTTGCTTTGCAAGTAAATTCCTCTGTGTTGATACATCCCCAAAAAGCGGCGTGTCCTATATAAGTTAAGGATCTGGGCACCTCTATAGATGTTAATCCTTGACATCCCTGGTAGGCATAATATCCGATTGAAGTTACACCATCCGGAATTACAAGACTGGTTAATCCAGAACACTTATAGAAAGCATAGTTACCGATGGTAGTAAGAGCGTCAGGAAGAGGCAGGGACGTTAACCCTGAGCAGCCGCAGAATGCTTCATCACCAATAAATGTGACCGAGTTGGGAATAGTCACTGAGGTGAGGCCGGAACAATTGTAAAATACGGATGCTCCGATGGACGTCACAGAACTCGGAATGATCACATCCCCAGTTTTACCCCCCGGACATTGAATCACTGTAGTTTCTGGCAGGTCATAAAGAACCCCATCAACCGAAATATAATTAGGATTCGCTGAATCAACCTTTATTTCTGTGAGTTCGGGACAAAAGCAAAACGGTAAAACCCCTATTGAGGAAACCGAGGCGGGGATAGTAACTGAACTCAGACCACTGCAATTTCCAAAAGCTTGATCGCCAATGGAAGTAACAGACTTGGGAATTGTAATTGACAGGAGACCCGAACAATTATAGAACGTAGCTTTCCCGATATCCGTCACTGAGTTAGGAATTTCAACGGAGGTAAGACCAGAACAACCATAGAAAGCACCGTACTGAAGTGAAGTGACGGAGTTAGGAATGGCAACTTCTCCTACTTTACCAGCAGGGCATTGAACCAGTGTAGTAATCGATTTGTCATAAAGAATCCCATCCTTTGAAGCAAAATTGGGATTAGCGGGTTCAACGCTAATATCCGAAAGTTCCGGACACATGCCAAATGGCTCTACGCCTATAGTCGTGACCGAAGCCGGTATGGAGACTGATTTCAGACTGAAACACTCGAAAAACGCCTGAGACCCAAGGAAGGAGACTGAGGAAGGGATAGTGACTGTTGTTAAACTCGTGCAATACCGGAACGCACATCCCCCAATTGAAGTTATAGAATAGGGCAATTCTATGCTATTCAGGCTGGTACAAGCGTAAAATGCCCATTCTTCGAGTGTGGTAACTGAACTGGGAATCTTTATAGAGGATAGACTGGTACAGCTCGATAGAGCCGCCTTACCAATTGATGTGAGGGAATTTGGCAATTCAAGTGATGTCAGCGATGTACAACTTCCAAAGGCCAATTCCTCAAGGGAGGTGACAGAGTTTCCCATCGACACAGACTTTAAATCACTACAGAACCAAAATGCCCCCTTTCCAATGGATGTTACCGAATTAGGTATGACGACCGTCTCGATATCAGTACCATAGAATGTCTCGGCCTCTATTGAGGTAAGTTTGTCAGGAAGCGTGACTGAGGACAGTTGAGTGGTGTGGAATGCACCCCTACCTATGGAAGTTATCGAGTTAGGAAGATTTACTGCCTTAAGAGTGATACACTTCAAGAAGGCGTATTTTCCAATGGAGGTGATAGTATTAGGAAGGGTCATGGTCTTCAGGTATTGGCGACCGGTGAAAGCATAGTCACCGATTTCTATAAGCGTATATTCCTTACTTCCATCTTTTACGACGGAAGGCAAAACCACATCCCCTTCAAGGAAGTTTCCCGCTTGATATTCAGCTGTTCCTGCTTTTGTTCGGACAGTTCGGGCCTCTTCATCAATCACTGTGTACGTTACCGTCTGTCCTTCATAAGTGTATGTAAAATCCCGGGCAATCCCCGGGATTGTCATTACCAGGATGGCAATCAAAAGTAGCGTCCTTTTCATATATGCGAATGTTTAAGTAGAATAGAAAGAGAATCCGGTAAACTTAGGAGACATTCTCCAGTTACGCTATCCTCATAATAAGTTAGCCAAAACTAACTTAGTTGATAATTCTTACAGTGGGCGGAGTTCGCCGGTTAGGGAGTCCATTACGAAGCCGCGGACGTTTACGCCGTGAGGCGGCATGAGGGGATGGCGCGCGATCGCGTCGACCGTTTCCCGGACCGCTTCCTCTGTGTCCTCGAATCCGTGGAGCCATTCACGCAGGTTGATTCCGCAGTGCTCCATGAGTGTTATGTGTTCTTCGCTCACTCCGCGTTCTTTCATCAGATGAAGCATTTCTTCGGAGTTCATTCCCTGGACTCCGCAGCCAGTGTGGCCGATCACCATTATTTCATTGACGCCCAGCTCATAGACTGCCACAAGCAGACTCCTCATCGTGGAGTCGAAAGGGTTTGTCACCGTCGCGCCGGCATTCTTGATGATTTTCACATCGCCGTTGCGGAACCCGAGTGCGGCGGGGAGCAGCTCCACAAGCCGCGTATCCATGCACGTCAGGATAGCGATTTTCTTATCTGGATATTTGTCGGTCTCAAAACGGCGGTAAGCCTCAGAATCAACAAACTTTCGGTTAAATTCGAGTATTTCTTCAATCATAGTGGTCGAGAGTATGGAGGTTGGTAAAAGGTCTATCCGCAAGAGAAACCTTGTTTCCTGCGGCATGGCCAAAGTTACCCTAAAACTACCGATTATGCAAGAGCAGGCAGAAATTTCTTATTTGGTCCCGATTGGCCAGGAAATGGCATCTGTATCAGCGAAACTCTCAAAACTTATATCCACATCCAAAGAGGGCCAATGAATTCCTCTAAATCCCATCCTGCAATCAGCACGGTCCGTATCGGAAGCATTCTTCAGGTTCGGATACTAGAGCAAAGACTGACAATACTCCTTCCCTGATTCATCCACCCCATATATGAAATCGGGGTCAAACCATATTCGCGTAATGATCATTTGTGATGCGAAAATTATGAGTAAGAATGGTGTTACATCTCCAATGAATTTTCGTTCATGAGAAAATCAAAAATACTAATGATGGTAATTCCATTCTCTGTATGTAATACCGGAGTGTATTCTCCAAGAATAATAATCTTTTTGAAAGCATCATCAACCCGAAGGAGGGACGCTGATTCCTGTTTTACCTTAGCTTCATCGATCATTCGGTAGGCAGACTGAATATAGTAGCGCTGGCTACCGTTATTGCAGACAAAATCCACCTCATAGTATTGTCGCTCACGGCCATCGTCTGTCCTTTCATTTTTTTCTACCACCCCTACGTCCACACTAAAATCTCGGGCCAGCAATTCATTATAGATTACGTTTTCCATCAAATGGGTGTACTCAATTTGGCGGAAATTCAGTCGGGCATTTCTTAATCCACAATCAGAAAAATAATATTTGCTCAAGCTCTCTATATACCTCTTGCCTTTGATGTTATAGCGTGTTGCTTTTTCCATAAGGAAAGATTCACATATATAATTCAGGTATGAGGCCAGCGTATTCCTGCTGACTTTCTCATGCTTTACGCTTTCAAAAGTATTGGCGAGTTTGGTTGGGTTTGTAAGCCCCCCGATGGAAGAGGCCAGTATGTTTAGAAAATCGTCAAGAACGTCCTTATTCCTGATCTTGTGCCTCTCTACTATGTCCCGGATATAAGTCCTGGTAAACAAAGCTTTCAGAAACTCTCGTTTATCTTTTTCCGACTCCTGCAACACAACTTGGGGCATTCCACCATATATCATATAATCAGTTAGCGCATGAGAAACATCTCCTCCTTTAACTGAATAAAATTCACTAAAGGATAGAGGATATAATCTGATCTCATCGCCACGTCCTGCAAATTCAGTCCGTACTTGGCTTGATAGGAACCTTGCATTGCTTCCAGTAACATACACGTCCGCATTAGGCATGTTCAGATAGCTGTTGAGTACATCTTCAAACTCAGGGACAAGCTGAATCTCATCAATCATGATGTAATGCACCTTATCGTCCGTTAGTTTTGAGTCTATGTAAGCCAAAAGCTCGTCCGGATCGCGTAGCCTTTTGTTTCGTCTGTCTTCAAGATTGATATTGATGATATGATTTTCATCAACTCCTTGTTCCTTTAGCCAGTTAGCAAAAATGGTAGAAAGCAGAAACGACTTACCGCATCGCCTCAAACCGGTCACAATTTTAATCATGCCATTGTGTCGTCTGGCAATCAACTTGTTAAGATATGTAGTACGCTCAATAATCATTCTATTGAAAATTTTTGTTCCATGGAACAGTTTTTTTCAATACAAATTTATAAAACTTATCTATATTCTCCAAATACTCAGTAGCTTTTATTCTATTGTGGCTTAACTCCGCCTTGTTATTGTTGAATTGGGAAAACGGAAATTATTGAAAACCTATGACTCACATCTTATAATAAAGACACCGCGTATAATAAAGACACCGCCGCTCGGGGCAGTGTCTTCATTATTATCGGTGGACAGTGGTTGGATGGATCAGTTGAGGCTCATTCCTTGGAGTGGGGTCATGTGGTAGCCGAGGGCGTTTAGTTCGACGGCCATGCCGGCGAGATATAGCTGGTGCAGGCAGGCGATGTAACAGCCGAAGGCAGTCTCCGTGCCTGGCTCGATATGCGAATGCGAAAGCAACCCATACACGCGGGAAGCGCACTCCGCGACGTGGTCGATCATCTTCTCGGCCGCTTCTCCCTTGTAGCCCAACAGATCCTCGGCCACTGCCTCATCCATGTTGTCGTAACCTCGTTTATCGCGCAATGCCTCGTAATAGTCAGTGCGCGACGCATTCTTTTCCCAATCCGTATCCCAATAATAGGCCATCGCCATACCAATGAACATCATCCAGCCTAACGAAACAACCGGATACTGCTGAAACTCCCGGATTCCATCAGGAATATACGCTCTGACAATCTCCGCCCACTTCTCCTCAACGTCGGGACATTCCGGCACATGCTGATCCAAGGCCTTTTTCCGCTGAAGGAAAGAAAACAGGTCGTCATGCACACGCTGCTCAAATTCATTTACAAACTGCTTGCTATCTTCTGTTGCCATATTCATTAGTTTTACACATATAACGCCCCCTGAAAAGGGAATGTTCCCGAGGCATAGGGAGGTTCTATGCTCCCGAATGAAGGGTTGCCCTTTTTGGGCAAGAGGGATGATGGGGAAATATGGTAGCAGGGAATGGGGAAAACTCAGCAAAAGTTATTATTTTTGCGGAATGAAAACCAATGCCATGAAACGCAAAAAACGGATAGCCGTCTTCGCCTCCGGCAACGGCTCGAACGCCGAAAATCTCATACGCCATTTCAGTAACTCGGACGAGGCTGAAGTGACCCTTGTTGTCTGCAACCGCCGCGAAGCCGGAGTCTACGAGCGCGCCGAACGCCTCGGCGTACCGGCCCATTACCTTCCGAAATCAAAATTCAATGATCCCGAGGCAATCATCCCCCTATTGGAAAAAGAGGGAATCGACTTCATCGTTCTTGCCGGCTTCCTGCTGATGATACCCTCGTTCCTCACCGAACGGTATGCGGGGAAGATGGTGAACATCCATCCCTCGTTGCTCCCCAAATACGGTGGCCCGGGAATGTACGGCCATCATGTCCATGAAGCCGTGCTGGCGGCTGGGGAAAAAGAAACCGGGATAACGATCCACTATGTCACGGAGGTCTGCGACGGCGGCGCGCCGATCTTCCAAGCGAAAGTGGACATCTCCGATCTAACCACAGCTGAAGAAATTGAATCCGAAATCCACAAACTGGAGAAGCACCACTTCCCCACCGTCGTCGAATCCCTGGTCCTTGCCCTTAATAACAAATAGGCACGACCACAGTACATTTCAGCTGCTCGGGACATCCCCGATTCAATTCAATCCCGCTTGGCTTATATAAATCGCACTTATAACGAAAGAGGGATGGAAGCCGGCGGCTTCCATCCCTCTTTTTGTGGGGTTATCTTGGATCAGCTTTTGCACTTTGCCGCGATGAATTCGCGGTTCATGCGCGAGATGTTGACGAGCTTGATGTTTTTCGGACATTCAGCGGAACATGCGCCTGTGTTGGTGCAGTTTCCGAATCCGAGCTCATCCATCTTGGCAACCATCGCCAGGGCGCGACGGTCGCGCTCAACCTGGCCCTGGGGGAGACGTGAAAGCTGGCAGATCTTGGCCGAAACGAAGAGCATAGCCGAACCATTCTTGCAGGCAGCGACACACGCGCCGCAACCAATGCAGCTTGCGGAATCCATGGCCTCGTCAGCCTGGATCTTCGAGATCGGGAGGTCATTGGCATCCTGCGCGCCGCCGCAATTGAACGACACGTAACCACCGGCCTGCTGGATCTTATCAAACGCATTGCGGTCTACCATAAGGTCCTTGATTACCGGGAACGCGGCCGAACGCCAGGGCTCGACTGTGATCGTCTCGCCGTTGGCGAAGCGACGCATGTAGAGCTGGCAAGTGGTGGCGCCGGTGGCCGGGCCATGAGGATGGCCATTGATATAGAGGGAGCACATACCGCAGATACCCTCGCGGCAGTCATGGTCGAACACGACAGGTTCCTCGCCCTTCTCCACGAGCATCTCGTTTAGGATGTCGAGAGTCTCAAGGAACGAAGTGTCGGGCGTGGTCTCGACACCAGTATAAGTCACGAAACCGCCCTGAGCCTTAGGTCCGGCCTGACGCCAGACCTTAAGGTTGACTTTCATTATATTTTC
>CAYZQA010000033.1:0-26358 GCA_964480745.1 uncultured Sangeribacter sp.
GCGCCATCGAGTTCATGAGCCTCGGCGCGGCCCGTTATGACATGGCCCGCTTCGGTTTCGAGGTTGCCCGCAACTCCCCTCGCCAAGCTGACTATGTGATGGTTCAGGGTACGATTGTCCACCGTATGGCCCCCGTCATGAGGCGTCTCTACGAACAGTTGGCAGAACCCAAATACGTCATCGCCTGCGGCGGATGCGCCGTATCCGGCGGACCGTTCAAGAATTCTTACTGTGTCGTTCCCGGTGTCGAGGAAATTATCCCCGTGGATGTCTATATCCCGGGTTGTCCCCCGCGTCCGGAAGCAATGTTCTACGGCCTTATGCAGCTCCAGCGCAAGATTAAGGTCCAGAAGTTCTTCGGCGGAGTAAACCGCAAGGAGAAAATCGAGCAGTTCTTTGCCGAACATCCCGAAGAAAAAGGTCAGATCGGTTAATCTCTCCCCAAATCAATATTTAGCATGAGCGATATTAAAGAAAGAATACTGAAGATATATCCCGCCGCTGAGTTCGAGGAAGGGGAGTCCCTGCTCGTCAAAGTGGCTGAAGCCGATTGGCATGACGTGGCAACACGTCTTAAAAATGAGAAGGGGCTCGAGTTTGATGTCCTCACGGCCCTTGTCGGCATGGATTGGAAAGATTCCCTGGGAGTTATCTATTATCTGACTTCCACTTCACGCGGTTGGGACATGCTCGCCGTCAAGGTCGAGGCTGCCGGAGATCGCGACAACGCTTATATCCATTCCGTCACCGACCTCTGGAAGGTTGCTAATTTCCAGGAACGTGAGGCTTACGATATGTTCGGCATCAAGTTTGTCGGCCATCCCGACATGCGCCGCTTCTTCCTTCGCAACGACTGGATCGGACATCCCTTGCGCAAGGACTATGATACAGATCCCAAACTCAATCCCATCCGCCTCAATGATGAGGAGAATGAGGATCTGACGCGCTCTTACGAACTTGACGAGAACGGAAAACTCAAGGAAGTCCCCGGTCGTGTATTCGAGGAGAATGAATATGTAGTCAACATCGGCCCTCAGCATCCGTCAACCCACGGTGTGATGCGTTTCCGCGCATCAATCGATGGCGAGGAGGTTAAGAAGGTTGATGTCGTTTCCGGTTATATCCACCGCGGCATTGAGAAACTCTCGGAAGGTCTTGGCTATGCCCAGATTTTGCATTTCACTGACCGTATGGACTATATGTCGGCCCATCAGAATCGCCATTGCCTCTGCATGTGCATCGAGAAAGCTATGGGTCTTGAAATTCCGCGTCGTGCAAAGGTCATTCGCGTGATGATGGATGAGCTGATGCGTATCTCTTCCCACCTTCTCTCGTTCGGGTGTACGGCTATGGACCTTGGAGCTACCACGGCTTTCTTCTACGGTTTCCGTGAGCGCGAGATGGTCCTCGATATTTTCGAGAAGACCTGCGGCGCCCGAATGTCGATGAATTATAATGTGATTGGAGGCGTCATCGCCGATCTTCACCCCGATTTCGTCAAGGATGTGAAGGCCCTCATTGAGATTATGCCTTCCCGCCTGAAGGAATACCACAAGGTGTTCAGCGACAACATTATCGCCAAGAACCGTCTGAAGGGTGTCGGTATCCTGAAGCGTGAGGATGCAATCAATTATGACATCACAGGCCCCAGCGGTCGCGGCTCAAACTGGAGTTGCGATTGCCGCAAGGTGCGTCCCTATTCGATTTATTCCGAACTGGAATTTGATGAGGTCCTCCTTGACGGCTGCGACTCCTATTCCCGCTACATGGTCCGCATGAAGGAAATAGAGCAGAGCTGCCGCATCCTCTCCCAGCTCGTCGACAATATTCCTGAAGGGGATATCCGCGCTCAGATTCCGAAGATCATCAAGCTTCCCGAAGGAAGATGGTATCAGCAGGTGGAGGCGAGCCGCGGAACATTCGGTGTCTACATCGAGTCGAAAGGGGAGAAGACTCCCTACCGCGTCCATTTCCAGAGCCCTTGCTTCAATCTTGTCGGGGTCATGGATCTATGCTGCACAGGCTATATGATTGCCGACCTCATCACGATTGGCGCGGCCCTCGACTTTGTCATCCCCGACATCGATCGTTGATTCCACACTAACAACAACATTAAGAAACTAACTAAGTCATAGAATATCATGTTCGATTTCGGAATATGGACTTCCGGCTTCAATAACTGGCTGCTCGGCCTCGGAACCCCCGATTGGCTCGCTGTCCTTATCGAATGCGTATTGATCGGAGTCGCGGTCCTTCTGATGTACACCGTCCTCGCTCTGTTCTACATTCTCTATGAGCGTAAGCTTTGCGCCTGGTTCCAATGCCGTCTCGGCCCGATGCGTGTAGGTAAGTGGGGTCTGCTGCAGGTCTTCGCCGATATGTTCAAGATCCTCATCAAGGAGCTCATCTCGCTGAAGGGCACAGACCGGTTCCTTTTCCAGCTGGCTCCCTATCTGGTGATCACTTCTTCCGTCACGATGCTCGCATGTCTCCCCTGGGGAAATGGCCTGCAGATCATTGACTGGAATATCGGTATCTTCTTCGTCCTTGCTGTCTCTTCTGTCGGAGTCCTCGGTATCCTCCTCGCAGGTTGGGCTTCCAACAACAAGTATACGCTTATCGGCGCAATGCGAAGCGGCGCCCAGATGGTCAGCTATGAGCTTTCCCTCGGTCTTGCAATCATCACAATCTGTGTCCTTGCCGGAACGATGGATATCAATCAGCTCGTCTGGGAACAGGAAAACGGATGGTTCCTCTTCAAGGGTCACATCCCGGCTATCATAGCTTTCATCATCTATGTCATTGCCGCAACGGCCGAGACCAACCGTGGACCCTTCGACCTTCCCGAAGCGGAGCATGAGCTTACCGCAGGTTATCACACGGAGTATTCCGGAATCCATTTCGGCTTCTTCTATCTCGCCGAGTATCTTAACCTCTTTATCGTCTCCGGAATCGCATCCCTCATGTTCCTTGGAGGTTGGATGCCCCTCCACATTCCCGGATGGGACGGCTTCAACATGGTCATGAACTGGATTCCTTCTCCCGTATGGTTCCTGCTGAAGGCCTTCTTCATCTCCTTCGTGATTATCTGGTTCAAATGGACTTTCCCGCGCGTGCGTATTGACCAGATGCTCGCTTTCGAGTGGAAATACCTTATGCCCTTCTCTCTCGCAAACCTTATCCTGATGGCAGTTTGCGTAGCTCTCGGATGGCATTTCTAATATCTTGATATCGAAACTATAAAACACTTTCATAAAGTCATGAGCGAAATTTTAGGAACGGTTACCCAGGTGATTGGCCCGGTGATCGACGTCTCGTTCGAAGGGGGCAAGGAAAACATTCCCCCTATTTATGCCGCCTTGAAGGTTTTGCGCGACAACGGCGAGGAGCTCATCCTTGAGGTTGAGCAGCACATCGGCGAAGATACCGTGCGGTGTGTCGCAATGGAATCAACCGACGGCGTCCGCCGCGGTGTCAAGGTCCGCAACCTCGGCCATCCCATTTCTGTCCCTACCGGAAACCAGGTGAAAGGGCGCCTGCTGAATGTCATCGGCGAACCGATCGACATGCTCGGCGAACTAAACCGCGATCATCTCCGTTCGATCCATCAGCCCGCACCCGCTTTCGATGATCTTGCGATTTCGCAGGAAATCCTAATTACGGGTATCAAGGTGATCGACTTCCTCGAACCCTATTCAAAGGGTGGTAAGATCGGTCTGTTTGGTGGTGCAGGTGTCGGTAAGACCGTGCTTATTCAGGAGCTCATCAACAATATTGCAAAAGGCCACAACGGTTTCTCTGTCTTCACGGGCGTCGGCGAACGCACGCGTGAAGGTAACGACCTTCTCCGTGAGATGATCGAAAGCGGTGTCATCAAATATGGCAAGGAATTCGAGGAAAGCATGGAGAAAGGGGAGTGGAATCTCGATCAGGTAGATCATAAGGCTCTGGCTGATTCCCAGGCTACTCTCGTGTTCGGCCAGATGAATGAGCCTCCGGGTGCTCGTCTCCGCGTTGCCCTCTCTGGTCTGACCGTGGCTGAACAGTTCCGCGACAACGATGGAGGAGGAAAGGAAATCCTGCTCTTTATCGACAATATTTTCCGTTTCACTCAGGCCGGATCTGAGGTGTCCGCCCTCCTTGGCCGTATGCCTTCAGCCGTCGGTTATCAACCGACCCTCTCTTCTGAGATGGGTGCGCTTCAGGAACGAATCACATCTACCCGTCAGGGTTCCATCACTTCCGTTCAGGCAATCTATGTGCCAGCCGACGACTTGACCGACCCTGCTCCGGCAACGACATTCTCCTTCCTTGACGCAACAACCGTGTTGAGCCGTAAGATTTCCGAGCTTGGTATCTATCCTGCCGTTGACCCGCTGGATTCCACGTCCCGAATCCTCGACCCCAATATTGTAGGCGAGGAGCATTACAACACAGCCCAGGCCGTTATCCAGCTGCTTCAGAAATATACGGAACTTCAGGACATCATCGCTATCCTCGGTGTGGATGAGCTCAGCGATGAGGATAAGCAGGTTGTCGCCCGCGCACGTCGTGCACAACGTTTCCTTTCGCAGCCGTTCCATGTCGCCGAGCAGTTCACTGGCCTTCCAGGCGTGATGGTCCCGCTGGCAGAAACTATCCGCGGTTTCAAGATGATCCTCAGTGGCGAGCTTGACCACCTTCCCGAGCAGGCTTTCCTTAACGTCGGAACAATCGACGAGGCAATTGCCAAGGGAGAGAAGATGCTCAAGGATGTCAAATAATAAAGGTTGCCCGGAATGACTCTCGATATTATCTCTGCACATGAGGTGACGTTCAGCGGAGAAGTCTCTTCTGTAACGCTCCCCGGAAAGATGGGTCAGTTCACTGTCCTCAATAACCATGCCCCGCTGATTTCGGTGCTGGTTAAAGGAGAAGTGAAATACACCGATGCGGAGGGCGTTCAGCATGAGATGGAAATCTCCGGAGGGCTCGCCGATGTTAACCATAACCGTATATCCGTGTGCATCTATTGATGCACGCCAATAAAGACAATTGTGATGATCTTTAAAAAGTTGCCGGCCATAGCGTTTCTGATGGCATTCCTTGCATGGTTGCCTGTGCAGGCTTTCGCCGCGGAGGGAAACCATGAGGAAAAGAATGATCTCGATGTGAAAGAAATCATTTTCGAGCATCTTGGTGACGGCTATGGATGGGAGGTCCCTTTCAATCATAATGCCCGCATCCCTCTTCCGGTTATCTTGCGGGCGGACGACAACAAATGGTTCTGCTTTTCTTCCTCCTCGCTCACTGAGCTTGAAGAACATCAGGCCGCAGACGGCAAAGTGGAGAAACACCTTGTGCCTGTCGTCAAGACAATCGAGAAGGACGGAAAGACATATCAGTTTGTCATTGCAAAGATAAGCAGCCATAAGGACAAGATTGTCCAGATTCTTCCCCTTGACGCGGAGAAGCAGGCCGATCTTGACAAGAAACTTGCTGAAGCCCGCAATTCCGGCGATCAGGATGGTTTCCCGATCATTGACGGTTATGTCTGTGTCGACGGAAAGTATTATGCGGAATATCGCCCTCTCGATATTTCCATAACAAAGAATGTCGCGGCCCTTTTCATTGTGGTTCTCCTTGTGATATGGATGGTCTTAGGTCTCGCAAGCTATTATAAGCGTCGCGACCTCCGTGCCCCGAGAAAAGGAATGGGCTTTTTCGAGTTGCTCGTCTCGTTTATCTATTATGACAATATCAAGCCGACACTCGGAGAGAAAGCCCCGAAGTTTGCTCCTTATCTGCTGACATGTTTCTTCTTCATCCTGACAATGAATCTTGTCGGCCTGATTGTGGTCTTCCCCGGCGGAGCTAACCTGACAGGCAATATCGCTGTGACCCTCGTCTTGGCGCTCTGCACGTTCATTGTCACCAATGTCCTCGGAACGAAACATTATTGGAAGGAAATTTTCTGGCCCGATGTTCCTTTGTTCCTGAAGTTCCCCCTCCCGATCATGCAGATGATCGAGGTTTTCGGAATCTTCACAAAACCCGCTGCCCTCTGTGTGCGTCTTTTCGCCAACATGATGGGAGGCCACATGATTGTGATCACGCTTACACTGCTAATCTTTATCATGGCTGCCTTTGGTTCGGCTGTAATGGGTGGCGTGACTGTGGTCTCCGTTCTCTTCTCGATCTTCATGTTGCTCCTCGACGTTCTGGTCAGCTTTATCCAGGCTTATGTCTTCACTCTTCTCTCCGCCCTCTTCATTGCTTCCGCTCAGGAAAGCCATGAAAAGCATGAGGAGAAAGGCCATGATGAGGCTCTCGCAGAGAAGGCATCGGCTGAACTCGCCGATGAGAAGACGGTCCTCAGCAAAGAGGCTGCCGCCATCGACTTTAAAAATTGAAAAAACAAAACAACAATAAAACCTTAAACGAACAACACTATGTTATCTACAATCTTGGCAGAAGCAGTTAATCTGCAGCCCCTCGCATCTTTCGGCGCTGCTCTCGGCGCAAGTCTCGCAGCTATCGGTGCCGGTTTCGGTATCGGTAAGATCGGTTCTTCCGCAATGGAGGCTATCGCTCGTCAGCCCGAAGCTGCCGGCGACATCCGAAGCAACATGATCGTGATCGCCGCTCTTATCGAGGGTGTCGCTCTGTTTGCTGTCATCGTATCGGCCCTCGCTATCTTTATCAAATAAGAGGCTGTTGCCGTTAAAGTAAACAAGCCGTCTCCTCTCCGGCGGGAGAGGAGACAGCTTTCAACAATCACCTCAAAGAGAAAGACAGATGGAATTATTCACGCCTGATTTCGGGTTGGTGTTCTGGATGTTCATAGCGTTCCTGCTATTGTTCCTTGTGCTTGCGAAATGGGGTTGGCCTGTGATCATCAAAAGCATGGACAAGCGGGCCGCCACAATCGACCGGGGTGTTGAGGAAGCGCGCCAGGCGCACGAGCAGCTTGAGAATGCGCGCGCCGAAGCTGAGAAATATGTTCAGGAAGCGCAGGCCAAGCAGGCAGAAATGCTTCGTGAAACTGCCCGCATGAAGTCTGAAATCATTGAGCAGGCAAGAGCCGAGGCCCAGGAGGCTGCTAAAAAAGAAATGGATGCCGCTAAGGTTGCGATCGAACAGGCCCGGAAAGAAGCCGAGCTCCAGTTCCGCAATGAGGTCGGACGTTTCTCTATCGATATTGCCGAGAAGATGGTCAGGACCCGAATGCAGGACGATAAGGCGCAGACCGAACTCGTAAATAAACTTTTGGACGAAATCGAGAAAAACTGATAGGCGATGATTGCCGGACTTATCCCCATGCGCTATGCCCGCGCATTATACAAATATGCCGCAGAGAGCGATTCGACGGCTAAGGTCTACGATGAGATCAAGAACGTCGTGGCTTCCTTCCAGGCGAATCCGGGTCTTGAGAAAGTGCTTTCTAATCCTTATGTCAAGGCCGACGACAAGCGCAAGCTGCTCCTCGCCGCAGCCGGAAAGAACCCCGGCGACGCTTATTCCCGTTTCGTGACCCTGATTCTCGATCACCGTCGCGAAAACTTCGCGTATCTGATCGCCCTCGCTTACCGCGACTATTATCGGAAGAAGCATAATATCTCCCAGGTGATGATCACGACCGCAGTCGATCTCCCAGCTTCCGAAATGGAAAAACTCCATGCCGTAGTCGAAAAATCGTTCCCCGGAACTACTTTTGAATATGGACATGCAGTGGATGCCGACATCATCGGCGGTTTCATCATCGATGTCGATTCCGTAAGGATGGACGCTTCAGTCAGCGGAGAACTCGAACAATTACGTCAAAACCTCTTAAGAAGCAATTGAAATGCTCAATCCCAGTGAAATATCTGATGTTTTAAAACAGGAACTCGAAAACATCAATTCTAAAGTTAAGTTCGAGGAAGTGGGAACGGTCCTTTCCGTCGGTGACGGTGTGGCCCACGTTTACGGACTTGAAAATGTCAGAAGCAACGAGCTCGTGGAGTTTGAGAATGGCGCAAAGGGCGTCGCCCTCAACCTCGAGGAAAGCAATGTCGGAGTGGTGTTGCTCGATAAGGTTAATTCTATCACGGAGAACATGACAGTGCGTCGCACGGGAGAGGTTGCTTCTATTCCTGTTGGCGAGGGTATGTTGGGCCGTGTTATCAATATGCTCGGAGAGCCGATCGACGGCCTCGGCCCGATCGAAGGAAAGAGAATAAATCTTCCTCTCGAAAGAAAGGCCCCGGGCGTTATTTTCCGCCAGCCTGTGACCCAGCCGCTACAGACCGGTATCAAGGCCGTCGACGCCATGATTCCTATCGGTCGCGGTCAGCGCGAGCTTATTATCGGTGACCGTCAGGTTGGTAAGACTGCGATTGCAATCGACACTATCATCAACCAGAAGGAAAACTACGATAATGGCAAACCCGTCTATTGCATATATGTTGCAATCGGGCAGAAGGCCTCTTCTGTTGCCGCAATCGTTAACACCTTGAAGAAGTTCGGGGCTATGGATTACACGGTCGTTGTTGCTGCCAATGCTTCCGACTCCGCTTCCATGCGCTATTGGGCTCCGTTCGCAGGCGTAGCAATCGGAGAGTATTTCCGCGATTCAGGCCGCGATGCGCTCATCATATATGACGACCTTTCCAAGCAGGCTGTCGCTTATCGTGAAATCTCCCTTATCCTGAAGCGTCCCTCCGGACGTGAGGCTTATCCCGGAGATATCTTCTATCTGCATTCACGCCTTCTTGAACGCGCTGCTAAAATTATCGACGACCAGAAGGTGGCCGAGAAGATGAACGACCTTCCCGAGGTCATGAAGCCTCTTGTCAAGGGTGGAGGATCGCTTACGGCTCTTCCGATTATCGAGACTCAGGCAGGAGACGTTTCCGCTTATATCCCGACCAACGTGATTTCTATCACAGACGGTCAGATCTTCCTCGAAACCGCACTCTTCAATCAGGGTATCCGCCCCGCTATCAACGTTGGTATCTCAGTGTCTCGCGTCGGTGGTAACGCTCAGATCAAGTGTATGAAGAAGGTTGCCGGTACGCTGAAGATTGCCCAGGCTCAGTTCCGTGAGCTTGAGTCGTTCACGAAATTTGGTGGCGACATCGACCCCGTCACTGCCCGCACAATCGATACCGGCCGCAAGAACCAGCAGATTCTCGTCCAGCCTCAATATCATCCCTGGCCCGTCGAGAATGAGGTCGCTGTTATCTATTGCGGTGTGAACGGTCTTCTCGAGAACGTTCCTCTCGACAAAGTGAAGGAATTTGAAGCCCAGCTCATCCAGCAGCTTACGCTCAAGCACAAGGATGATGTCCTTGCAATCCTCAAGGAAGGAAAACTGACTCCGGAAGTTGAGGCGAAACTGACTGCAGTGGCTCGCGAGGTTGCCGATGGAATCGCCCGCTCAGCCAAATAATATTTCCCATATAGGATAAAGAATAAGTGCGCTCATGGCAACTTTAAGAGAATTAAAGACACGCATCGGGTCGGTAGCGTCGACCGAGAAGATCACCGGGGCTATGAAGATGATATCTTCTGCCAAGGTGCATCAGAATGAGGCTTCGCTGCGCAGGCTACAGCCATTCAAGGACCAGATCAAGCAGATCATGGGCCACATCCTTGCCACAGACGTCCACTTCGCGTCGCCTCTCATCGAGGCGCGCGAAGTGAAACGTGCTGCTCTTGTCGTATTCGGTTCAGACGACGGGCTTTGTGGAGCATATAATATAAACATCCTTAAGGGTGTCCTCGTCCGTATCGATGAACTCCGTCGGGATCATGGCCAGGATCTGGATATAGATGTCTACCCGATTGGCCAGAAAATGGCTAAGGCTCTTTCAAGGATTTCTGATCCCCACATGAATATAATCCGCATTCCCGGAGTGGATTCAAAAATGGCAGGGGAGAAGGTGACAGATTTTACAACCGTTATTCGTGACCGGTTTGTGAAGGGAGAGGTCGACCTGATTGATGTCGTCTACATGAAATTCTATTCCATGTCGCGACAGAAGCTGGAAAAGGAACAGCTCTTCCCTGTAAGCGAGGAGGCAATCATGGCAGAAGCCGGCGATGCGGTCTCAGACAATCAGCTTTACATTTTTGAGCCGGATCCAAATAGCATCTTCAATGAAGTGCTTCCTATGTTTGTGCTTTCCACAATGCAGGAAATCACCATTGAAAACCGTGCTTCCGAGCAGGCTGCCCGCGTGATGGCAATGCAAAGTGCGAACGACAATGCCAAGAAACTGCTTGAAGAGCTACAGCTTGAATACAATAAGCTGCGCCAGCAAAGTATCACCACCGAACTTCTTGATATTCTTGGAGGCCAGACCGAAAGATAAGGGAAGAAAGGCGGATAATTTAGAAACTAACCAACGAAAATATCATATTACTGATGGCTAATATCTCTGAATATTTCAAATCGGTCGGACAGGGGGTCAAAAGCCTTCTGACCGGTATGGGTGTCACCGGTAAGGAGTTAGTCACTCCCAAAATCACGGAGCAGTATCCTGAGAACAGGAACACTACGCTTAACATCGCTGACCGTTTCCGTGCCGAACTGACCCTGAAATATGATGCCGAGGGACATCACAAATGTATCGCTTGCGGTATATGTCAGATGAATTGCCCCAACGGGACAATCAAACTCGAGACCAAGATGGTCGAGCTCCCCGACGGGAAGAAGAAACGTAAACTCGACAAGTATCTCTACGATCTTGGAAGCTGCACATTCTGCATGCTCTGCGTAACGACCTGTCCCCAGGATGCGCTCAAATTCACAAATGACTTCGAACAGGCAGTCTTCACCCGCGACAAGCTTATCAAACAGCTCAACTATCGCCCCGAGCCTGCCGACAATCCTGCCCCTGCCGCGGCAGCCCCGGCCGCACAGGCTCCGGCTACACAAGCTACGGCCGCTCAACCTTCGGCCACACAAGCTCCGGATAAAAAATAATTCCGGAAATACTTTTTCGACAATCTAACACAACATTTATAATGGATTCAGTTGCGAATATAATTTTGTATTTCGTCGTGGCTCTGTGCATCGTCATTTTCTCGGTGCTCACCGTCACCTCCCGCAGAATTCTTCGCGCAGCAACCTACCTGCTCTTCGTTCTCCTCGGAGTCTCAGTGTTCTATTTCCAACTCGGATATCAGTTCCTGGGAGCCGTCCAGATCGCAGTTTATGCCGGGGGTATTATGGTGCTGTTCGTTTTTGCAATTCTGCTTACGCATCGTCCTGACCAGAAGACTCCGCTGCTTGAGCATCACCGACGCGCTGTCGGCCTGACCCTGTCCGGGGCCTCTTGCGTGTTGCTCCTTCTCGCCCTCTTCTTCATGCCCCTCGTTGGCGGTCAAAGCCTGGCGTCCTCGATCGAGGCTGGCAAGATGATCACGATGCATGACCTGGGTCGCGCAATGATCGGGACAGACAAGTTCCAGTATCTCCTCCCCTTCGAGGCGATTAGCGTGTTGTTGCTTTCTTGTATAATCGGCGGTGTGGTAGTCGCCCGCAAAAGATAATCGGATATGGAATTAGACATGTTATGGTATCTTGTGCCGAGCGTTATCATGTTCTGCGCAGGCGTGTTCGGGTTCATCACAAGAAAGAACACAATCGCCCTTCTCCTGTCGCTCGAATTGATGCTCAATTCGGCCGACTTGAATTTTGTCATCTTCAACCGCTATCTCTTCCCCGGATCGATGGAGGGAATGATGTTCACGTTGTTTGCCATCGCAATTGCCGCCGCTGAAACGGCCATCGCAATCGCAATCATCATCAACATCTACCGCGCGGTTGGAAACTCCGACATCACTTCCGTTAAAGAAATGAAATTCTAAGATATGGACATTACATTACCTATCCTCATCCTTGCGATTCCCTTTGCGATGTTCCTTATCTTGGGAATCGGTGGCGTCAGTATGCCCAGAAAGGTTGCCGGTTGTCTCGGTATCCTTGCCAACGGGGCTCTTCTCGCTATCTGCTACACGGTGGCTTTCACCTATTTCTTCAGCGGCGACCCTCTGTTCATTGATGCTGAAGGAGTCCGCCTGCAATATCAGGTGTTCGATGTTACCTGGCTCGCATTTACTGAGAGACTCGTTGTCAACATCGGTTTCCTTCTTGATCCCATTTGCGCCATGATGTTGATTGTCATTTCGACGATCTCTTTCATGGTCCACCTCTATTCCTGGGGTTACATGGAGCATGAGCCCGGATTCCAGCGCTACTACGCGTTCCTCGCGCTCTTTACTTTCTCCATGCTCGGCCTCGTGGTCGCAACCAATATCTTCCAGATGTATATTTTCTGGGAGCTTGTGGGAGTTTCCTCCTTCCTGCTGATCGGGTTCTTCTACAAACTTCCTTCGGCTGTTTCTGCATCCAAAAAGGCTTTTATCGTAACCCGTTTTGCCGATTTGTTCATGCTCATCGGTATTCTGGTGCTCTCTTATTATGTTGCCCAGACTCCCGCTGACGGTCCCCTTGGAGGAGCTTCGGCGTTCAATTTCCTCATGCTTAACAGCCAGCCGGCCAATGTGCTTGCCTCGACTCTTGGAGCAACATTCATGAGCGGTTCGGTCCTGACGTGGGCGATGGTTCTCATCTTCGTCGGCGGTATGGGTAAGTCAGCAATGCTGCCTCTCCACATCTGGCTTCCGGATGCTATGGAAGGTCCGACTCCTGTTTCGGCCCTCATCCACGCTGCGACAATGGTCGTTGCCGGTGTCTACCTTGTGGCCCGGTTCTTCCCCCTCTATTGCATCGTCCCCGACTCGATGACCTTCATCACGATTGTCGGAGCAATCACGGCCTTCTATGCCGCCGTTGTGGCTTGCACGCAGATCGACATCAAGCGCGTTCTCGCTTTCTCCACCATCTCGCAGATAGCTTTCATGATGGTTTCCCTCGGATGTGCATATGATCAGCCGATCGAAGGGGTCCACTACAGCGGACTCGGATATATGGCCGGTATGTTCCATCTCTTCACTCACGCAATGTTCAAGGCCCTTCTCTTCCTCGGAGCCGGAGCCCTCATCCATGCTGTCCATTCTAATGATTACACGAAGATGGGCGGTCTGAGAAAATACATGCCGATCACTCACTGGACCTTCCTTATCGGATGTCTCGCGATTGCCGGTATTCCTCCCTTCTCCGGTTTCTTCTCGAAAGACGAGATGCTGGCAGCCATGTTCAACCGCCACATGTTCTGGGGAATCTGGATGACCATCGTAGCCGGTCTGACCGCGTTCTACATGTTCCGCCTTTATTATCTCATCTTCTGGTGGGAAGAGAACCCCGATTACAAACATGAGGGTCACAAGCCCCATGATGCTCCCTGGCAGATGTCGCTCCCGCTGATCATCCTTGCCGCTATCAGCTGCGTTGCCGGTTTCATTCCCTTCGGCGAGTTCGTGACCTTCAACGGCGTTCCTTATCATATTCATCTTGAGGCTCCCGTTGCAATCACTTCAATTTGCGTTGCAGTCTTCGCCATTATCCTGGCCACTGTGATGTATCGCAAGAAAAACGACCTTCCCTCCAAGATGCGCCAGGCAATGCCCGCACTTTGGGAGGCTGCCCATCGCCGTTTCTACTGGGACGAAATCTACATGTTTATCACCCATAAGATCATCTTCAACGGAATCTGCCGCGGAATCGCCTGGTTCGACCGTCATATCATTGACGGCGCAATGGATGGCCTCGCTGCCGTTACGCAATATTGCTCCGTTAAGATCAAAGGAATGCAGAGTGGTAACGTTCAGGCCTACGTAGCCTGGTATCTGCTCGGAGCCCTCTTGCTGGCCGCAATAACCTGGATCTGCATTCTCTAACCCTCATCTGACGAATAGTAATAGATTATGTTTTCGAATATCCTAATCTGGTTTGTAATCGTCCCGATTATCATGATGATCGGCCTCGCATGTTGCGGTAACGACAACATGAAGGCGATAAGGGGCGTGATGGTGACATGCTCGACAGTCCTGTTGGCAATGGCCATCTGGCTGGTTGTTGCGTTCCTTGATATGCGCGCTGCCGGCAACACCGATGAAATGCTTTTCACTGGCTCCTGGCTCTGGTACGCGCCGCTCAATATCCATCTCGCGGTCGGAGTCGACGGGATCTCAGTCCTGATGCTTCTGCTCTCTGCAATCATTGTGTTTGCAGGAACTTTCGCAAGCTGGAAGATTAGCCCTCTCCCCAAAAACTTCTTCCTCTGGTTTGCCCTCCTTTCGACGGGTGTGTTCGGTTTCTTCATCTCCATCGACATGTTCACAATGTTCATGTTCTACGAGGTGGCCCTCATCCCGATGTATCTTCTCATCGGAGTCTGGGGCACGGGCCGCAAGGAATACTCCGCAATGAAGCTGACGCTCATGCTTATGGGAGGTTCGGCCTTCCTTATGCTCGGACTGCTCGGTATTTTCTGGCATAGCGCCCCCGAAGGCGGAACGCTGACTTGGAATATCCTTGAGATTTCTCATAATTCAGCTATCGATCCGAGCTGGCAGCGACTTCTCTTCTGTTTCACGTTTGTTGGTTTCGGTGTTCTTGGCGCCATGTTCCCCTTCCACACGTGGAGTCCCGACGGTCATGCCTGCGCACCGACCGCTGTCTCGATGCTCCATGCCGGCGTTCTTATGAAGCTCGGAGGCTACGGATGTTTCCGCATCGCCATCTTCCTTCTTCCCCAGGCTGCCCAGGAACTCGCGTGGATTTTCATTATCCTGACGGGTATAAGCGTCGTCTACGGTGCGTTCTCGGCGTGTGTCCAGACCGACCTCAAGTATATCAATGCATATTCTTCCGTGTCCCACTGTGGTATGGTCCTCTTCGCTATCCTGATGCTCAATCAGACGGCAATGACGGGCGGTATCCTCCAGATGTTGAGCCACGGTCTGATGACGGCCCTCTTCTTTGCCCTCATCGGTATGATCTACGGCAGGACGCATACGCGTGACATCCGTGAGATGGGTGGTCTTATGCAGATTATGCCTTACCTCGGTGTCTGCTACATGATTGCCGGTTTCGCTTCTCTTGGTCTCCCTGGTCTCTCAGGTTTTGTCGCCGAGATGACGATTTTCTTCGGCGCTTTCCAGGATGGCGACCTCTTCCACAGAATTTTTGTAATTGCCGCGACTACTTCGATCGTTATCACGGCTGTCTACATTCTTCGAGTGGTCGGTAAGCTTGTCCTTGGCCCGGTCACCAATGATCATCACCGTGAGCTGACGGATGCCTCTTGGTGGGAGAGATTCTCGACAATCACCCTGATTGTCTGTCTGGCCGGAATCGGCTTCTTCCCCAACTGGATCAACGAAACTATCCAGCATAGCTTCGAACCGATTGTCAATGCACTCAATCAGGCTATACTTTAAACTAACAAACAGGAACAATTACTAAAATGGATTATTCACAATTTGGGGCTATGTTGCCCGAGCTGATAATTCTCGGCCTGTTCGTGATCGTTCTGTGTGCTGACGTCTTCACAAAGGATGGAAGCGCCAAACGGTTCCTGACTCCAATGACTACGATTCTCTTCCTCCTCGCCACAGTTGCAATCTGGCTTATCCCCAGCACTGGCGGCGAAATATTCGGAGGAATGTATGTCGATACGCCGGCCTGCAAGGCAATGAAGGCAATTTTAAATGTCGGTGTGTTCATTGTCCTCCTCCAGTCGGCTGAATGGGTTGAAAGCGATGAAATGGCGTTCCGCAAGGGAGAATTCTACGAATTGTTGCTTGCCACGCTGTTCGGCATGTATCTGATGATTTCAGCCCGTCATTTCCTCCTTTTCATCATTGGTTTGGAATGCGCTTCTCTTCCCCTGGCTGCAATGGTCGCCTTCAACAAGAATAAATATGAAAGCCATGAAGCGGCTGTCAAATATATCCTGACGGCGGTCTTCTCCTCGGCAATCTTGCTGACTGGTCTTTCATTCGTTTATGCCTTCTCCGGAGGTTCGCTCTATTTCAGCGATATCGCAGCTTCAATTGCTGGAACGCAGCTCAACGGGCTGCTGATCGCAGCAGTTGCCTTCGTAATCGCCGGAATCGGGTTCAAGCTCTCCCTCGTTCCTTTCCATCTCTGGACTGCGGATGTTTATCAGGGCGCTCCGACTGCCATCACGGCTTATCTCTCTGTCATTTCCAAGGGCGCGGCTGCTTTTGCATTCTTCGTGATTTTCGCGCAGGTTTTCGGAACGCTTTACAGCGACCTCTGGGAATGGATGATGTATGCAGTCATCATTGCTACGATAACTGTCGGTAACCTTTTTGCAATCCGTCAGAAAAACATGAAGCGGTTCATGGCTTTCAGCTCCATCTCACAGGCTGGTTACATCATGCTGGGAGTAATGACTGAAAGCACGATGGGTCTCGGCTCGATGATGTTCTATATCTTCGTTTACATCGTCAGCAACCTTGGCGCTTTTGCCGTCATCTCCAGCATTGAGAACAAGACTGGCAAAGTCAGTATGGATGATTACGACGGATTGCACAAGTCAAACCCTTGGCTCTCCTTCGTGATGACACTCGCTATGTTCTCGCTGGCTGGTATCCCTCCCTTCGCAGGGTTCTTCAGCAAGATTCTGATCTTTACCTCAGTCACGGCTTCCAATAGCATGGCCCTTTATATGCTCGTGCTGGTTGCATTGATCAACACCATCATTTCCCTCTACTACTACCTCCTCGTTGTGAAAGCAATCTGGATTAATCCCGGAGAGGCGAAGATTGAGAGATTTGAAAGCAACCGTTGCGACAGGGTCGCTCTCTCGCTCTGCACGCTTGGCATCGTATTCTTCGGCCTTGTGCCCTACATCTACGAATACTGCGTCAATGCGGCGGCACTCCTCTTTTGATATTTAACTATCTGACTAAACTATACCCCGAGGGACGCATCCGAAATGCGTCCCTCATTTTCTAACGATTCTTATGAAACACATAATTCAAATCTCTCCTGAGATGGCCCAAGCGGCTCCGGATTATAAAGTCATTTTGCTTGAGGCGAATGTAAAAAATGGAGAAACTCCCGAGAAACTGACCGCTGCCATCGAAAACTGGGGCGCCGATATAGTCAAGATAATGGAAATCTCTAACGTCAATAAACGTCCAGGAATTGCCGCCACAAGGGCCGTATATAAAAAGACTGGGAAGGATCCCAACCGTTACCGGCCTTCGCATGAACAGATGATGCGCAGATTCTTTAAAGGGCAAGGTCTTTATCGGGTCTCTGCTCTCGTTGATGCGGGCAATCTCCTTTCGTTGATGAGCGGCTATTCCGTAGGGGTCTTTGATGCGGAGAAGGTAAAAGGGGAGATTCTGACGGTAGGAATCGGACGCGCGGACGAGCCTTATGAAGGTGTTGGGAGAGGTCCGCTCAATATAGAAGGACTCCCTGTTGTCCGTGACGCTGAAGGGGGGATAGGTTCCCCGACGAGCGACAATGAACGCACTAAGACTTCGCTCGACACTCAAAAGATTGTCGTCACGATCCATGTCTTTGGCGAGGATATGCCTCTTAACGAGACTATCGCCCTGACTAAAGATTTGCTGGAGACATATTGCTCTGCCTCCGACATCGAATGGAGCGTTTATGATGTCAAGGGAGAAGTTGCAAATATGTGAAAACAATAGGCCTTATAATCCGTTTAAGAAGTATCGGAATAATCCGATTAAGAAGAAGTATCGGATTATCCTGACCGAAGACACTAATAATCTATATAACAATGAAGAGAAGGAAACTATGGAGCCTCCTGCTCCTTGCGATGGTTGCCGTTGTGGCAACAAGTCTGGCATCTTGTTCTAAGAATAAGGAGCATGAGCTTGAACTTGGGGAAGTCCCCGCCGATGATGGGACACATCCTGAAATATATTCCCGTTACTATGGCTGGTGGATGTATGGCACGCCTACAGTGGCTGCCGACGGAACTTACGATTGGGAGGATTCTGCTTGGGGCTTCCAATTTGATGGCGGGAACAAGGGAGAGGCATATACCGGCAACGACCACTGGTCAATCAACTGGTATCCTAAAGGAAATCTAATCGTGACGCAATCCCCTCAGACTGGCAAGCAGGTTGTGCTTGAAGTTGCAGAGCTCGGTGCGAACGAAATGAAAGTTAGATTTGCTTCCGAAGGTAGTGCCGGTTCGGTCTATACCCTTAAGAAGATTGCCAGATAAGATGCCTCCCGCTTAAAGCAATGAGAAGATAGGAAACCGGGGTCGCTTCGTTCGTAACGAAGCGGCCCCGGTTAATACTTTCAACAGGTCTTATTCTGCTTTCTTTGCGCGTGGCTTACGGGTCGTTTTCTTCTCCGCAGGCTTATCCTCCTTTTTGGCAGCAGGTTTGCGCCCGGGCTTTTTCTTTTCGGCAGCCTTAGGCGCCGGTTTCTCCACAACCTCTTCCTTTGCCGTTTCAACGACGGCAGGAAGTTCTTTCTCTGCCTCAGCGATATTTGTCCGGAGGCTCTTCACTTCCTTCTTGAGAGAATTGATCTCTGAAGCCTGATTCCTGATCGTAAGAAGGAGAGAATTCAGTTCTTCATTGTCGATGCTCTCGGGATATTGTTCCTGCACTCGGACAAGGAAATCGGCCAATACGTTCATGTAGTTGGTAAACGCAGCGAAGGGGCTGTCGTAAGGACTGAAGGCTGCGTGGGAAGCCCCGTCCGCCAAGTTCTTCGTGCTCATGTAATAGAAATGGTCGCTGCTCTGGAGATACTGCCAGTCTTTCTTCAGACGGCGGTCTGAGCAGAGTGCCACACGCTCGGCCACACCATACAGCTTGTCGAGAGCCTCATTCTGAAGCTCGTTTCCTTTCCATGCCGAAATGTCGCGAGCTTCGTCAACATCCGAAATCGGGTAAGGAACCGAAAGAAAATCTACCGGGTTCAACCTGTCGGCAACCTGTGAGGGCGTTTCAAAGGAAATGCCTCTCTCTGCGGCAAACCTCGGCAGAGCTTTCATAAACTGGAAGATTCCAGTTGAAGCAGGCAAGAACGAGCCGAATACATCCATCGAAAGGAACAGGTTGACAACCTTCTCCTCCTCCGGAAGAGCAGCAATCCAGTCCATATATTTATCGGCCGTCAGAGGATATTCATGCCAGTCGGGACGGTTGAAATTCTCAGCGATGTCGCTGCAAAGTTTGTCGTTATTGAGGAGCAATTTCAGTTCGGGGGCCGTGATTGCCTTATAGACATAGTTGGGGGATTTCCATCCGAGCACATGCTTGGCTCCGACCGTGAGACATGACTTGAACCCCATCGAAGCGATGACTGTTGCAATGTCATCATCGTAAATCAGCTCTGTATTGGCGAAAGTGCCGGTCTTCAGCCCGAACTCACGTTCAATGAGATCATCATGTTCCTTCACCTCGCGGATAAACTCCTCGACATCCTCAAGCGAAGCAAGGGAATGGGAATATGTGCCCGACAAGAACTCAACAGCCCCGGTCTGCGCAAGCTGGCGCAGACGGTCCATCACTTCTGGCACATATTGTTGAAGCTGCTCGATAGCCGTTCCCGAGATACTGATTGCGCAGCGGAACGCGCCGTTAGTGGAACGGATCATCTCCAGCAGCGTATCCATCATCGGGATGTAGGAATTTTCTGCAAGCCGGCTGATGATTTCATCGTTAGAGAAATCATCGAAATAATAATGGTTGTTGCCGATGTCAAAGAAGCGGTAGCGGTTAAGACGGAACGGCTGATGTATGTTGAAATAGAAGCAAACTGATTTCATAATCTTTATTTGTATGCGAAATTCTAATCTGTGTTAATCGATAAGGTCGGCGGCTCATTTGTGACCCTCACGCGCGGCAATGACATCTTTGTAAATGTCAATCACCTTCTTCCCGGCCTTCTCCCATGTGATGCCATGAATCTCTTCGATCCCCTTGTCACGCAGAGTGTCATGCAGGGCCGGATAGGATACAAGGGCGTGCATGGCGTCGGCCATTGCGTCGATGTCCCAATAATCCGTCTTGATCACATTGTCAAGAATCTCCGCGCAGCCGCTCTGTTTCGAAATGATTGATGGGACCCCCATCTCCATGGCTTCAAGAGGCGATATTCCGAATGGCTCCGACACGGAGGGCATGACATAGACATCCGAATCTGCCAGCATCTCGTAGACCTCTTTCCCGCGCAGGAAGCCGGGGAAATGGAATTTATCCGCAATCCCGCGTTTTGCCGCCAGCTTGATCATGGCGTCCATCATGTCGCCGCTTCCGGCCATGACAAACCTCACATTCTTGTTCTTCTGCAAAACCTTGGCTGCGGCCTCAACAAAATATTCCGGACCCTTCTGCATTGTGATGCGGCCGAGGAACGTAATGACTTTCTCTTTCTTCTCATGCCGGGGAAGATTCAGCAATTCCTCGTCAAGGGGAATGACCGCGTTATGGACAGTCGTGACCTTCGCAGGGTCTATGCCATACTTTTCGATCACGGTCCGCCGCGTAAGGTTAGAAACCGTGATTATATGGTCGGCATTCTCCATTCCGTCTTTCTCAATGGCAAAAACCGTCGGGTTGACATTCCCACGCGAGCGGTCGAAATCCGTGGCATGGACATGAATGACGAGCGGCTTCCCCGTCACATTCTTCGCATGAATGCCTGCCGGATACGTGAGCCAGTCGTGCGAATGGATGATGTCGCATGGTATTGTCCGTGCAATCACGCCGGCAACGATCGAGTAATTGTTGATTTCCTCCAGGATATTGTCGGGATAACGCCCGGAAAATTCAACGCAGCCCAGATCGTTGAGCTTCATGTAGTTGAAATCGGCATAGATATGGTCGCGAAGACGGAAATAAAGCTCGGGATCCATATACTTCCCGATGCGGGAGGCCACATAGTCATAATCGACATTCCGCCAGGCAACTGGCGTGCAATTCGCGCCTACGATATTGGCAAACCCCTTTTCCTCATCTCCCCAGGGTTTGGGAATGACGAATGTGATCTCCATATCGCCGTTGTTGTGCATTCCTTTCGTGAGGCCATAGCTTGCCGTTCCAAGGCCTCCGAGGATGTGGGGAGGGAACTCCCAGCCGAACATTAGTGCTTTCATAGAGAGTGGGGTTTATTTATCTTCCAGTAATTTACTCATCTCGTTGACTATATTGATCGTCCGCAGAATCTCGCCGACATTCTTGGCCGTACTGACAGCTCCTCGACCTGTATAGGGGGGATTTCCGTCATACATCTCCGACAGCGAGCCGATGCATCCTTCCGTCATCTCATCCTCATATCCGATCAGCATTCTTTCAATAAAGGAGAGGCCGCTGACGCCGAACACTTTGAAGTAAGCGTCCGCATAGAAGCCGAAGAGCCAGGGACGTGCAGGACCCTGATGGACTGCATATTCCCGTTGTGTCGGATCGCCGACATAGACCGGATGGTAGTTGGGGCTCTTGGGCGATAACGAGCGGAGGCCCTTGGGAGTCAGAAGTTCACGCGTGCAGAAGTCGATAACCTTCTTCCGTTGACGTCGGTCGAGAGGGGAGTAGTCGAGCCCGATGGCGATTGCCATATTCGGGCGCACTTCCTGATCCCGATAGTCGCCGTTGACATAGTCCGTCAGATAGCCATGTTCATTCATGAATGTTGCGATAAAAGATGTCTTGACCTTCTCGCTTAGCTCACGTAGTTTTGCAACATATTCCTGTTCCTCCGGATTCTCTTCCAGAAGAAGAGTCAGGAAGCAGATCGCGTTGTACCACAGAGCATTGAATTCCAGAATCTTCCCGGATCTCGGGATGATGGGCCGTCCTTGGATTGAGGCCGAAAGCCAGGTCACGGGCGACAATTCCCCCGCAGAGGAAAGAAGACCATCTTCCTCCATCACGAGGTTGCGGATTTTATTGTTGAGTATATCCTCGACAAGCTCCTTGACCGTAGATGCGTATCGGTCGGCGCATTTGCGTGTCCCGTGAGTGCGACGATATTGCTGGATCGCCCAGATAGTCCAGAGAGGAATGTCGGGAAGATCAATTTCGTGAATCACGCGGTCCGGTTCGCCGGTTGTAATGTTATGGCGCAGGCTCTTGAGGAAAGTTTCAAGAATCAGATGATAATCTTCCTCATGGTTGATGGCCAGCGTGCAGCCGGGGAGAGCTATCAGTTCATCACGAGACCGGACATTGTACCATGGATAGCCGGCCATGATATACATCCCTCTATCATTCTTGAGGTAGAACTGTTTGGCGGCATTCTTTAGGCAGTTATAGAAACTTGTCCGGCAAGTGCGCGTGGCAAGTTCCGCTTCGTATGTTTTTTCATAATCTGCCGGATCGGTCTCGAAGGTGGACGCCGAGAAAATGACGGATTCCCCCTTCCGGATCGGAAGCTCGAACCATCCCGGAACCCAGAGGTCCTCCTTATAAGGTATCCCACGGTCGCGGTCCTTATAATATTCGACTCCTTTATACCAGTTAGGGTCGTTAACCCATTTCACTTCTTTATTAAACTGCATGTATAGCTGCGGGTAGCCGGGATACAGGCAGGTGGCAATCCCGTGCCGGACGGGAAGTATATCCTTATTGATCTGGTCATTCTCCATCACGAGGTCATTCGCGTTCCGGAAAGCCAGGAATGGGCGGAAGCGGAGAAGCGTGTCCGAGTGGGCATCGACCAGGGTGTATTTGATAAGGATTCTGTTCTCATGGGAGATGAAGACCTTCTCCTTGGTCAGGATCACGCCTCCCACACGATAAGTGATCGTCGGAACGCTTTCGCAGTCGAACTCGCGAATGTATTTGTGGCCGTTGGGGCTGAACGTATGATCTCCATATTGGTGGAGCCCGAGATTGAACGACGCGCCATGCTGGATCACACTCTCATCGAGCGACGAAAGCAAAACATGCGCCTGGTCATCCATCTCCGGGATCGGAATCACGAGCAGTCCATGCTGTTTGCGAGTGTTGCAGCCGACAATCGTGGTGCAATGATACGCACCCGATTTATTCGTCCGCAGCATCTCCTTGGGGAGCGACTGCTCAAGATTGATCATAAGGTTCTTGTCGAATTTAAGATAACTCATGACTTGGGCTTTTGGGTTTTTCTATAGTAAGTAAGATTCTATAGTGTTATGCTATGATTCTATTGCTAACAAATTTACGATTTTTTAGGCAGCCGACAAAGGAAACATATTGTAAAACATATAAAAAATGATTGAAGTCAACATCTTTCGGGTGTTTCGCAACATTTTTTCTCCTCCGAGCGGCCTTTTCTTAATCCTTTTCCCCTGGTTTCGGCCTCTCTTTCTCCTGCTGCGCTATCCCCTCATTGTCCATGAAGTCCTTTATCTGGGCCGGAGTCGGAAGAGGAAGATCGGCGACTTTGATGTCACAGAAAAGGGCATACGCTTTTTCCTGAACCGGGTCAAGTTCCTTCAGCATCGGTCCGTAGAGACGTTTCATTCCCGGCATGAATTCCGAATTCCCCATCGTGTCCGTGATTTTATAGAGATCTCCCGCAGTGAAATTGGTGACATCAATCGCCGGCACCAGCCCCTTGGAATCTTCCTCCGGAAGATCAACATCATATAGAAGCCCGGCGTGACGAAGCGTGTCGACTATATGGCCGACTGCCCGGATAGGAAGATTATAGGAAGTCGATATTTCTGTGGTCGACAGCGGCTGTTTCCGATCGAGGAATCGGCGTGCACAAACCGACATCACGATAAGGGTCAGATTGCGCCGCGCACTTGTCGACAATGATTGGCCATCTCCCAGGAAGTTGAAAGTCAGGACGTTCTGAAGCGAGTAGGTCAACACGCAACCCGTCAGCACAAGAAGCCAGGAGAGCTGAAGCCAGATCAACATCAAGGGGAGGAAGGAGAAGGAGCCGTAGATAGCATTATATTTCGAAACATATATCTGCCCGTTGAGGAAAAGCAATTGGATTATCTGGAATCCTATCGCACATATCAGTCCGGACAGGGCGGCATATTTGAAATTGACATTTACATTTGGGATGAATTTGAACGATATGGTAAAGGCTGCCCACATCAGGAACAAGGGAGCCAGTTCAAGCGCAAAATTGACAAACGGCGTTAGGAAGGGGAGCATGAGATGATCCTGGACTGTCGTGCTCATGAAGATCGATACGCCCGAGGAGCAGATCATCAGAACCGGAATGACCATGCAGATCGCAAGATAATCGGCGAATTTCTGAAATAGCGTCCGCGACACCTTTGCTGCCCATATATTATTGAATGCCTCTTCGATCGATTGCAAAAGCGATATCACAGTCCAAAGCAGAACGATAATGCCGACCCCTACAAACAGCCCCTGCGTAGCTTCCGTCAGATATGAGTCCACGAACGACAACGCCGTTGAAATCATCTTGTGCTGGGAAGGGAAAAGGCTGTAAAGGGATGACTGCAAGGAATCCTGCAACCCGAATCCTCGGCCGATCGCTACTAAGAGGGCGAAAGCCGGAACAATGGAGAGCACGGTTGAATATGTCAGGGCCATTGACCTGATCTGAAGGTCGCCGTCAAAGAAGGAACGTAACGACAGGTTGAGAACCTTAACAAATTTCACTTTCCTCGTCCTCCTCGGATCATTCCATACTCCGGACACGCAGTATCTGACCGCGCTTGTTAACTTTGCAATAAGTCCGGAGATAAACGAGGGCTTCGCTTTATTATTAGATTTTGCCGGCGAGGGATCTTGAGGTTTGGCCATGACGGTATTAGTGGGAATGAATGGTTCTGGGTTGGATTGAAGGCGGAGAGGGAATTTCAGAGATTAATCATAAAGAAAACAAGGATTCCGCGCCGAAAGTTGCGGCGCGGAATCCTAAAATGATGGCAGAGGCGTTATAAGCCGGGTTATGTACGTCCCCCGGCGGGGGACGCGTCTGTCATTTATCTTTGCGGCCGGTTGCCCGGCGCGCTATAGCAGTCTACCCCCCGGCAGCGGGCGAGCAGCCCTTCATTGCCGGTATACTTGACCTTGCAACACGCAGGATGTGCGGCAAGCCCTGTCGCCAGGGCCCCCGGTGGGCTCTTACCCCGCCTTTTCACCCTTACCTCTCCCCCGGAGGGGAGGGCGGTTATTTTCTGTCACATTATCCCCGACGTCGCCGCCGGCTTCCCGTTAGGAAATGCGCCGCTCTGTGTTGCCCGGACTTTCCTCTTTATCGCCTCCTTCCCCGATGGGGAATGGCAATAGAGCGACAGACCGCGCCTCTGCTTTTCTGCAAATTTACTAATTTCTCCCCATTCCGGCAAATCTTGCGTTTCGGCCCCTGTTCTCAGCAGAGTCGGACTTCCCCTGTTCTCATCGGGGTCGGGCTTCCCCGATTCTCAGTCGGTCGAATTCAGTTGTGGAGAGCTCCGTCGAGTCTTCTAATATCAACATCACCGCTAATTTGAGCTCCCGGGCAATTTTTATTGACTCCCGGCTTCCAAGGGCCATGAATGCCGTTGCCCATCCGTCGGCCTCCATCGATGACGGCGCTATGACGGTTGCCGACAGAAGGTCGGTCGCGACCGGTCGCCCGGTGATAGGAGAGACGGTGTGGCCGATCCTGCGCCCGTTTTCCTGGCGGAAGTTGCGATAATTCCCCGAAGTTGCCATTCCGCAATCTGTGATGGCGATGATGCATTGGGAGTCGTGGGAAGTCCCCGAAGCGTCCGTGATCGGGCGGTCTATGGAAATATGCCATTTCTCTCCTCCCGGGCTCAGTCCTCCACAAGCGATCTCTCCGCCTATCTCTATCATATAGTCTTTTACCCCGTTGCGGCCGAACATTTCTGCGACCCTGTCGCATCCGAATCCTTTGGCAATGGCGGAAAAGTTGAACTCAATCCCGGGATGCTCTTTTATAAGCAACCCTCCCTCCACTCTCGTCTTGCCTATGCCGACAAGTCGTTTCAGGGAATCTATGGCTGCCGTGTCGGATGAAACTTCATGTCCCGGTCCAAAGCCCCATATTCTTATGAGGGGGCCGAGTGTCGGGTCGAACATTCCTCCGGAAAGCCTCGAGATCCGTTTGGCCTCAGTATATACAAGGATGAAATCGCGCGTCACTTCCGTAGTATCCTTTCGGTTGACCTGGCTGACGACCGAGGTCGTGTCAAAAACATTCAGGGATTTCCCAACCTCGGTCAGCATTGCCGGGATGGAATCTGCCAGCGAGGCCGATCCGTTGTAAGTCGAATGCCAAAGCGTATTCCAGATCCCTCCCTGGGCTTGTCGGTAGTCATTGTGTCGGCATCCCGCAATGGTCACGCACAATAATATGCCTCCCATCAGCCCAAAAAAGGCAAGGATTGTTTTTTTTGTGTGTTTTCTCAAAATAATCAATTAATAATATTGGGGTTAAAGAAATAATATTATTGGGAGAAT
>CAYZQA010000034.1:0-24649 GCA_964480745.1 uncultured Sangeribacter sp.
CGATTTATCGCGTCCCTACTGCGGCAGGTAATTTTATTCTGGACGCGATTAATCGCGTCCCTGCTGCGGCAGGTAACTTTATTCTGGACGCGATTTATCGCGTCCCTGCTCCTGGGTGGGGGCAACGCTGCGGGTGGGGTTGTAGATAAGTTTTTTGGATTTTTTTGGGGTTATGCTGTTTGGAATTGTAAACTGTTTACAAAAAAATAGCTAACTTTACACGGAATTATAGGCTTGCTTGCGCGAGCGGCCCGATCAGGAGCGATGAGCTCCAATTTTCATGCCATTTTTCGCGACTTCCTTGCGGAGTATCCAGGGGTCTGCAACGCCTTGCAAACGATTCGTTTTTAGACCAAGATAATAATACTTTCAGACCATAACAGTCATGTCTACAGAGACATACAATATACCGTCCGGGGAGGCTTACCATATACCGGCGCTGCTGCCGGAGGCTATCCGGGGACTTGACATCCGGCCCGAAGGAGTCTATATCGACTGCACCTTCGGCGGAGGAGGCCATTCACGCGGCATTCTGAACGCTCTCGGACCTGCCGGGCGCCTTTACGGCATCGACCGCGACATGGATGCGCGGGCCAATGCGCCGGAGGATGATCGGTTTGCATTTGTACATTCAAACTTCCGCTATCTGTCGAACTGGATGGAGTATCACGGTGAGAAAGAAGTGGATGGAATACTTGCCGACTTGGGCGTATCGTTCCATCATTTCGATGACGGGGAGCGGGGGTTCTCTTTCCGGACTGATGCGCCGCTCGACATGCGAATGAACCGGGATGCGGGGCGGACGGCAGCGGATATCCTTTCGGACTATGACGAGGAACAATTGGCTACTCTCTTTCGGACCTATACGGACCTTAAACATGCTGGCACGCTGGCGAAGGCACTGGTGAAAGCCCGGACGGACTCCCCTATCGACACGACGTTCCGCCTGGCGGAAGTGGCCAGACGGGTCATCCCACCCCAGAAGGAGAAGAAGGACCTGGCGCAAGTGTTTCAAGCGCTGCGGATAGAGGTTAACGACGAGATGGGGTCGCTGCGGGGGCTGCTTGAAGAGAGCCTGCGCGTGCTGCGGCCCGGCGGTCGGTTGGCCGTCATCACCTACCACTCGATCGAGGACCGGATTGTAAAGAACTACTTCCGTTCGGGCAATCTGACGGGGGAGGTCGAGAAAGATCTATTCGGTCGGGTGTCGACGCCGTGGAAGCTGATCACGCGGACGCCGATTGTGCCGAGTGAAGAAGAAATTGAGCGCAACCCGAGGTCGCGGAGCGCGAAGCTAAGGATAGGAGAGAAACTTGGGAACGATGGCAAAGAAAAAGACTAAGACAAAAGAGGAGAAAGGGAAAGAAGGGGCCAAGCATGGCCACGAGAGTTTCTCGTGGGTGAAGGAAGTGCGCTACGGAAGGTCGATTTCCGTGGAATTCTTCAAGAAGAACGCATGGCTACTGCTCGTGATCCTCGTGACGATATTGGCCTTGATGGGACTTCGCTACAAGACGAAGACGAAGATGGCCGAGATAAAGAAGCTCCGGATCGAGCTTCAGCGCGCCGAAAGCGAGAAATTGCAGGAAAAGGCGTCCTACATGTCTCTGATCCGGGAGACGGAGATGAAAAGGATGGTGAAAGAGCGGGGGTTGCCGCTGGAATTCCAGGAGCAGCCGCCGTATGAGATTTCGGAATAGGGTTAGGCCCCCTGCGCTAAAGCTTGGGGCATGATCAAAAAGGTTGAGCCCCTTGGGGCTCAAGGACGCGATATATCGCGTCCCTACCGAGAGGAGGGACAACAGACAACAATGAAGCAGAACAACAAGGCACATATATTATTCAGATACGGACTCATCACGATCGCGTTCATCCTGTTCGGGGTGGCGGTCATGTTCATGCTGTTCAAGACGACGGTGATCGACGCGGGGCGCTGGAACGAGCGGGCGAAGGAGACTTTGTCGAAGGTTGACACGATTGCGCCGGAGCGGGGGAACATCCTTGCCTCGAACGGGAATATCCTGGCTTGCAACCTGAAAGTTTACGACATCAAGATCGACCTGCGCCACGACAAGATAATGAAGATGCGCGTGACGCCGTGGGCGAAGATTGACTCGTTGGCGGACTCGCTTGACGTATATTATCCGCGAGTGAGCAATCTGAACCAGCATCCGGACACGTTTGCGAAATACTCGTGGCACACGCGCCTGAAGCGAGAATTCGAGAAAGAGCCCGGGCGGCGTACGCGCGCCTTGCGGTTCGCTCAGAAAAAGACGCTTGAGGACTTCGAGCGGATCAAGAGCTTCCCATTCCTGAAAGACTTCAAGGGGAAAGGGTCGCGGAATCCCCTCTACCGGGAGGCACGCAACATCCGGATGTATCCTTACGGGAAGATGGCCTACCGCAGCATCGGGCGCGTGAATGAAAACTCGCAGACGGGGCAGATCCATGGCTACTCAGGCCTGGAAAAAGACCTCGACACGCTGCTCTACGGGCGGCGCGGCCTGGCAAAGAAAGTGGCGTTGACGAACGGCATCACGAACTGGGTGACGGAAAAGCCGATCCGGGGCTTTGACATCCATACGACAATCGACATCGACCTCCAGGACATGCTGGAGGAGGAACTCCAGCATGTCCTGAAGGAATCGGGCTCGGAATGGGGCACGGCAATCCTTATGGAGGTGAAGACGGGAGAGATAAAGGCCATCTCTAACATCGAGCTGCTTGCGGACGGGACCTACGGGGAAGCCTTGAATCGTGCAGTTCTTCCGTTCGAGCCGGGGTCGGTTATGAAGCCGATCTCGCTGATGGTGGCCTTCGAGGATGGGCTTGTGAAATCGGTCCATGACATGGTGGACTGCTCCCCATTCCAGAAGACAACGGACCCTCACGGGAGCGGGCCGAAGAACATGAAGCAGGTGATCGAGCAATCCTCCAACACGGGGATAGCGCGCGTGATCTTCCGGGGGTATGCCAACGACCCTGCGAAATGGCATGACCGACTTGCGGGGTTAGGCTTCTTCGAACCGATCCGATCGGGAATCGCGGGAGAATGCACGCCTCGCATCCGGAAACTTCTACCGAAAGACAGCCGGGGGAACAACATCACGATGACGGCCCGACATCTTGACCTTGCGCGCCAGGCCTACGGCTACAACACGGAATTGCCGCCGCTGTTCACACTCTCGGTCTACAACGCGTTGGCCAACGACGGGAAATATGTGCGTCCTCACCTTGTAAAGAGCCTCATCTATGAGGATGGGCGTGACTCCATCCTGCCACTGCAATATATCCGGGACAGCATTTGCTCGGCGAAGACGGCGCGTATGGTCCGGGAATGTATCCGGGAAGTCGTCTGGGGCGACCATGGGACTGCGCGCGCGGTCCGCGACGACCGGGTAGAGATAGCGGGGAAAACGGGGACTGCGTTCCCCGTCGAAAAAGGGGTCTATAACAAAGCGAAACGGCGTTATGCCTTTGCGGGCTTCTTCCCCTACGACCGCCCGCAATACAGCTGCATGGTGCTGATCTTGGGTAATGCCGGAAACTCGGCGAACCGTACGAGCGGCCAGGTAATGAAGAACATGGCAATCAAGATGTATTCGCGGGGGATGCTGAACAACGCGTCGACTTACACGGCGAAGACATCGGACTCGAAGCCGGTTGTAAGCGCATCGGTCGACAAGACGCATTCGCGGGTTGCGGCGGCCGTAGGGGCGCCGAAGATCAAGCGAGTGAAGGAAGCTGAGCCGGCGGCGGAAGGGACCGTGCCGAACGTGATAGGCTACGATGCCCGGTCGGCGGTGAAACTGCTTGAGGAGCGCGGTCTGAGCGTCCGGCTCAAAGGGAGCGGCCAGGTAGTCGGCCAATCGCTGCCGGCGGGAAGCAAACTGGAGCGCGGGAAAGTCATCAACCTGACGCTTAAGGTATAAGACGCTCGTCTCCTCTCATTTCTCCTCTCCCCTACCCTAATGGAATAAAAGAACGAAAAAATATAACCCATAAAATAGAGCGATATGACTGTAAAGCTAAGCAAACTTCTGGAGGAGATCAAGCCGCTGGAGGTTATCGGCGAGACAGAGAAAAATATAGTGTCCTTGCAGAGCGACTCGCGCAAGGTAGAGAAAGAAGGGATGTTCGTGGCGGTGCGCGGAGTGACCACGGATGGTCACAAATACATCCCGATGGTTGCGAGCGTCCATGTGGGGGCGATAGTCTGCGAAGAGCTGCCCGCGCAGCTTGAGCAGGGGATCACCTACATCCGGGTTGCCGACTCAGCGGAAGCCCTCGGGCGCCTTGCATCGGCATGGAATGGCCATCCCTCGGAGCAGCTTCAGCTTGTCGGCGTGACGGGCACGAACGGAAAGACGACCACGGCCACGCTGCTATATGAAATGGCAAAGTTAGAAGGATATCGCGCGGGACTGCTCTCGACGGTCTGCAACTATATCCAGGACCGGGCGATCCCGACGACCCACACGACTCCGGACCCGTTGACGCTGAACGCGCTGTTGGCGGAGATGGTGGAAGCCGGCTGCGACTACGCTTTCATGGAAGTATCGAGCCACGCGGCGCAGCAGCGCCGTATAGCGGGATTGAAATTCCGTGGGGCGATCTTCTCGAACCTTACGCGGGACCACTTGGACTATCACGGCACGGTGGAGAACTACATGAACGCGAAGAAAATGTTCTTTGATCAGCTTCCTGCGGGGGCGTTTGCACTCGTGAACCGCGACGACAAGGCGGGGTTATACATGACCCAGAACACGAAAGCGGACGTCTACACCTACTCCTTGCGGAGCGATGCGGACTTCCGTTGCAAAGTGCTTGAGACGCGCCTTGACGGCACTCTCTTGCAGCTCAACGGGACCGACATCGAGGTCCACTTCACAGGGCGCTTCAACGCCTACAACCTCACGGCCGTCTACGGGGCATCGATCCTGATAGGCTGGGATCCGGAAGAAGTAAAGGTCAACATGAGCAAGCTTGTGCCGGTGGCGGGTCGTTTCCAGACCTTCCGTTCTCCATCGGGAGTGACGGCGATCGTCGACTATGCCCACACGCCGGATGCGCTCGTGAACGTCCTCGACACCATCCGGGACGTTGTCGGGGCAACGGGACGGATCACGACCGTTGTCGGAGCCGGCGGGAACCGCGACCATGGTAAGCGCCCGCTGATGGCCCGCGAATCGGCGTGCCGGAGCGACCTGCTCATCCTGACGAGCGACAATCCGCGCGACGAAGAGCCGGACAGCATCATCGCGGAGATGAAAGAGGGTCTGACGGCAGATGAACTTCGCCGCACGATCTGCATCACCGACCGTCGGGAAGCGATCCGGACGGCATTGCGGATGGCAGAGCCCGGGGCCGTCGTACTGATCGCCGGCAAGGGGCATGAGCCATATCAGGAAGTGAAGGGTGTGCGTCATCATTTTGACGACCGTGAAGAGGTCCAGAAAGCGTTCGCGGAGCTCTAAGGCCATAGAAACAAGAACCAGAAACGCAGAAAATAGGCATGATTTACTGGCTGGTAGAGACATTCAACGGATATGACTTTCCGGGACGACATCTGATGGGCTACATCACGTTCCGGGCCGGGATAGCGTTTGCCTTGGCAATGGTGATAGGTCTGGTCTTCGGGCGGAAGATAATCGACCGTCTGCAGAAGATGCAGGTGGGGGAAGTTGTACGCAACCTCGGGCTTGAGGGCCAGATGCAGAAAAAGGGGACTCCGACGATGGGAGGTGTGATCATCATCACGTCGATCCTTGTGCCCTGCCTGTTGCTTGGCAATCTCGGCAATATCTACATGATTCTCATGCTGTTGGCAACGGTATGGATGGGCGTGATCGGCTTCTTGGACGACTACCGGAAACTGAAATATCATAACAAGGATGGCCTGAAAGGGAAATATAAAGTTACGGGGCAGGTAGGCCTCGGGCTCGTAGTCGGGATCACGATGTGGCTCTCGCCGCAGATAGTGATGCGCGAGAACTTCGAGACGGTTAAGGTGGACAGTCCGGAAGCAGAGACTGAGATTGTGTTCAGCACGGAGGAGATCAAATCGCCCCAGACGACGATTCCGTTTGTGAAGAACAACAACTTCAACTACGAATGGCTGACGCAATGGACCGACAATCCGGACACGAACCGGACATTGGGCTGGCTGCTTTTCATCGCGGTTGTGATCGTAGTTGTGGCGGCAGTCAGCAACGGAGCGAATCTGACGGATGGGCTTGACGGCCTCTGCGCGGGGACGTCAGCGATCATCGGCGTGGCGTTGCTGATCATGGCTTATTTGGGGGGCAATGTCATATATTCGAGTTACTTGAATATCATGTATATTCCCCGGTCGGCGGAATTGGTGGTCTATGCGGCGGCGTTTATCGGTGCGCTGGTGGGCTTCCTATGGTACAATGCGTTTCCGGCGCAGGTGTTTATGGGGGACACGGGGAGCCTCACGTTGGGGGGCATCCTGGCTGTGTTCGCGATCCTGATCCGGAAGGAGTTGCTTATTCCGCTTCTTTGCCTGATATTCTTCCTTGAGGATGTCTCGGTGATGATGCAGGTAGCCTATTTCAAATATACGAAAAAGCGCTATGGGGAAGGGCGGCGGATCTTCAAGATGACGCCATTGCATCATCATTTCCAGAAGGCGGCGGAGCCTGGGGCCAAGGTAAAATGGAATCATCCTGTCAATCCTATTCCGGAGTCGAAGATTGTGACGCGGTTTTGGATTGTGGGGATATTATTGGCGGCATTGACATTTGTCACGCTTAAAATCAGATAAAAATGAAAATAGACAACGATAATAGAGAGAGGCTGGTTGTTCTTGGGGGCGGGGAGAGCGGCGTTGGGGCTGCGATCCTCGGGAAGGAGAAGGGGATGGATGTGTTCCTTTCCGACTCCGGGCGATTGGCTGACAAATATCGCGAACAGCTTGAAGCCGAGGGCATTCCTTACGAAGAGGGGGGCCATACGGAGGAGCGGGTCATGGCGGCTACGCTTGTCGTGAAGAGTCCGGGGATTCCGCCGACTGTGCCGTTGGTGAAGGCGCTGATGGAGCGCGGGACGCCGGTCATTTCGGAAATCGAGCTGGCGGGGCGTTACACGGACGCGAAGATGGTCTGCATCACCGGCAGCAATGGGAAGACGACCACTACCCTACTGACATACCATATCCTGAAATCAGCGGGGCTGAATGTCGGGCTTGCGGGGAATGTCGGCAAGAGCCTGGCGCTGCAGGTTGCGCGCGAGCAGCATGATGTCTATGTCATCGAGCTGTCGAGCTTCCAGCTGGAGAACATGTATGATTTCAAGGCCGACATTGCCGTCATCCTGAATATCACGCCGGACCATATGGACCGATATGACCATAAGATGGAGAATTATACGGCGGCGAAATTCCGGATCCTACAGAACCAGACGAGCGATGACTACTTCATCTACTGGAACGACGATCCGATCATCAAGGCGCAGCTGAAGGCGATCCAGAGCGAAGCAATGGCGATGCCTTTCAGCGAATACAAAGAGGAGGACTCAGCGGCTTACGTCGAGGACGGAATCATCCGTTTCATCACGCCTCGCGAAGTCTGGGACATCCCGCGCGACCGGCTCTCGCTGACGGGGCTTCACAACCTCTACAACAGCATGGCTGCGGGACTGAGCGCAACGCTGCTCGACATCCGCAAGGATGACATCCGCGGGGCACTGATGGACTTCGAGGCCGTTGAGCACCGTCTGGAATATGTGGCGACGATCGACGGCGTGCGCTATGTCAACGACTCGAAGGCGACGAATGTCAACTCGACATGGTATGCGCTTGAGAGCATGACGACACCGACCGTGCTTATCCTTGGCGGCAAGGACAAAGGGAACGACTACAGCGAGATCGAGGCCCTTGTCGGAGAGAAGGTTAAGGCGATCGTCTGCATGGGAAAGGACAACAGCAAGCTGCTTGACTTCTTCGGGGGGAAAGTGGAGCGGATCGAGGACACGCACTCAATCGAGGAAGCAGTGGCGGCGTGCCGCCGGATAGCGGAGAAAGGGGACACGGTTCTGTTGTCGCCCTGCTGCGCGAGCTTCGACCTCTTCAAGAGCTATGAAGACCGGGGAGAGCAATTCAAGGCGGAAGTCTTGAAAATGCAATAACCTACTTCGGGCTTGCGCCCTCAGCACAGTGTTGACGCGGGAACAAGGGCCTGGGGGTTACAAACCCCCAGGGACTAATGAAAATTTTATATTGGAACAATAATACTTTTGGGGAAAGATGAGTGAGAACGACGAACTTATCGAGAAAATAGCGATCAGGGAAACGATCGACGGGCAGCCAGTGGCGCCGGCCACGGAGGCGATCACTGCGCCCGGGAAAGAGAGTGAGGCGGGCGGCAAAAAGAAAGTCGCGGCAAAGAAAAAGAACAGTCCGGACCCGTATATCTGGGGCATCTACATCATGCTGCTTGTGATCAGCGTGGTGGAGATCTTCAGCGCGTCGAGTTCGGAGGTGTCGGGGTCGAATGTCTACGGCCCGCTGATCCGCCACGGGATGTTCCTTGTGGGGGGTCTGGCGATAGTCTTGTGGATGCAGCGGACGCCCTACATGATCATAAATAAATTCGCATGGGCCTTTGCGGGGTTATCGCTGATCCTGCTGCTGATCTCCTCCTTCATGGGGGTTGAGATCAACGGCGCGTCGCGTGCGATCCGGATAGCGGGGCTAACGATCCAGCCGGCGGAGATAGTGAAACTTTCGGTTGTCTGTCTGTTGGCTTCGATATTGGGGAAAACGCAGACACCGGGCGGCGTATCGAACACCGGGGTCATAACGACGGCGATTGTGGTCGTGATCTTCGGCGCGTGCCTGTGGAAAAACGGGTTGACCAACACGATCCTTCTGATGTGTGTCAGCATCTGCATGATGCTGATCGGAGGGATCCAGTGGCGTAAATTCGCGATGGTGATGGTTGTCTACGGCGTTGGGGTCGGCGCGTTGGTGCTGGTCAAATATGTCTCGCCGAGCACGTCAGAATTCGACGAGGTTGAGAAAGAGCAGACGCTGTACGCCTCGGCATCGGCCACGGGGGACGGCGTGGTGATAGGCAACAACGATGGGCGCGGGCGTGCGGACACGCATATCGGACGCTTCAAGCGCTTCTTTGCTGGCGTCTCGCCGGAGGATCCTATCGACGACATGAACCGCCAGGTCATCCTCTCTAAATTCGCGCAGGCGAACGGGGGAATGTTCGGCCAGGGGCCCGGGAACTCGCGCGAGAGTGCGCGGTTGCCGTTGGCGTTCTCGGACTATATCTACTCGATAATCGTTGAGGACACGGGCTTTGTGGGGGGCGCGCTGATACTGCTGCTATTCCTGCTGCTTGTGGCTCGGGCAGGGCGTATCGCCTACAAATGTTCGCGGGCCTTCCCGGCGTTCCTGATTTTGGGATGCGCGGTGATGATTGTGTTCCAGGCGTTGGTCCACATGGCGATTGTCACGGGGCTCTTCCCGGTGTCGGGACAGCCATTGCCGTTCATCTCCAAGGGAGGGACATCGGTATTAGTCATGTCGGCGGCAATCGGGATCATGCTATCCGTGAGCCGATACGCGGCGCATAGCAACGACAAGAAGCAGATCAGGGCTGAGATCAAGGAGCTGCCGGAAGACATGCAGGCGGCGAATTATTCGGCAATGAAATAATCGCTTCGGGCCACTTCGGGCTTGCGCCCTCAGCACAGTGTTGACGCACGAAGGGAGGGAAAAAGCTTCAAATAGAGGGAAAGAAAAAAGCCCTTAAAGAATCTACAGGAAAAATCCTATATGGGAAACAAGAAAAAATACAGAATATTGATCAGCGGCGGGGGCACGGGGGGCCATATCTTCCCTGCGCTTGCCATCGCCGGGGCGCTGAAGCGACGTCTTGATGTCGAGATCCTCTTTGTGGGGGCCGACAACCGGATGGAGATGGAAAAAATTCCGGCGGCGGGCTATGAGATTGTGGGGTTGCCAGTGGCGGGCTTCGACCGGAAGCGGCCATGGCGCAACTTCGGGGTCTTGCTGAAGCTGCGTAAGAGCATTGCCATGGCGCGGAAGATCGTCAAGGACTTCAAGCCTGACATCGCTATCGGCGTCGGGGGTTATTGCTCGGGGCCAACGCTGAAGGCGGCCCAGCGTGCGGGCGTACCTACGCTGTTGCAGGAGCAGAACTCCTACGCGGGGGTGACGAACAAGCTGCTCGGAGGAAAAGCGAAAGCGATCTGTGTCGCCTACGACGGGATGGAACGCTTTTTCCCGGCGGAGAAGATAGTCAAGACAGGGAATCCTGTCCGGGCTGCACTGAGCGAGCCTCGCGACAAGCGGAAAGCGCGGGAAAGCTTCGGACTACATCCGGACCGCCCTACCCTGTTGGTGGTCGGCGGTAGCTTGGGCGCACTGACGCTCAACGAAAGCATGGAGAAAGAGCTGCGCGGGCTGATCGACAGCGGGATGCAGGTGATATGGCAGACCGGGAAAAACTTCGGCAACCGAGGCAAGGAGGCTGCGCGACGGCTCAAAGGGGCAGTAGTGACGGACTTCATCACGGACATGGGCTCGGCTTACGCTGCGGCAGACCTGGTTGTGTCGAGGGCCGGCGCGGGGTCAATCAGTGAGCTGGAGCTTCTTGGGAAGCCGGCGGTGCTGGTGCCGTCGCCGAATGTGGCAGAGGATCATCAGACGAAGAACGCGCGGGCCTTGTCGGAGCGCGGAGCGGCGATATTGATTCCTGACGCGGAAGCGCGGGAGAAATTAGCTGAGACCGTGAAAGAGACGATCTTCGACCGGGAGAAGTTAGCGGCGATGGAGAAGGCAATTAGCGGGATGGCGCTGCGCGACAGCGACGAGCGGATAGCAGACGAAGTCGAGAAAATATTGGGGAGTTGCCCCCTGCGCTAAAGCTTGGGGCTTGATCAAAAAGGTTGAGCCCCGAGGGGCTCAAGGACGCGATTTATCGCGTCCCTACTGGCATTACGAAAAGGCAATGCAAATTAAGAATTTATTATGAAGGAGGAGGAAAAAAGAGGGGGATTGCCGGGGCGGATTTATTTTGTTGGGGCCGGGGGGATCGGGATGGCGAATCTTGTTCGGTATTATCTTCGGCATGGGGTTGAAGTTGCGGGATATGACCGGACTCCGTCGGCATTGACAGATGAGCTTGCGGCGGAGGGGGCGAAACTGACGTTCGAGGCTGACCCGGAGGGACTTCCGGAGGGATTCCGGAAGGCTGAGGGCACACTCGTGGTCTACACGCCGGCCGTTCCGGCGGAGAACCCGCTGCTGCGGTATTTCCGCGAGAATGGCTATGAAGTGATCAAGCGGGCGGCTCTGTTAGGGCTAATCACGCGGCAGACGAAAGGAATCTGCGTCGCGGGATCGCACGGGAAGACGACTACCTCCTCGATGATAGCGAATATCCTTCGCGACAGCCGCCAGGGGTGCACAGCCTTCCTTGGAGGCATACTGCGCAACACGGGGAGTAACCTTGTGCTTGATGAGAGTTCAGAATACAGCGTCATAGAGGCTGACGAATATGACCGGTCGTTCCATCATCTTCGGCCCTGGTTGGCTGTGGTCACGAGCACGGACCCGGACCATCTGGACATCTATGGGGACGAGGAGCATTACTTAGAGGCTTTCAGCCACTTCACAAGCCTTATCCGCCCCGGAGGCTATCTGCTGACGCATACGGGGCTCAAATATCGGCCAGAGACGCAGGCAGGGGTCACAGTGAAGACCTACAGCGGCGGCGCGGAAGGGGACTGGCACGCTGAGGAAATAACCTACGGGGAGGGGCGGATCAGCTTCACGCTCGTAGGGCCGGACGGGGTCAGGATGGAGAATCTTAGTCCGGGCGTGCCGGTGGAGATCAACATCGACAATGCGGTGGCAGCCGCTGCGGCGGCATGGTATGCCGGCGCGACGGAGGAAGAAATCCGTCGCGGGCTCTCGACCTTCAAGGGGGCGAAACGTCGGTTTGAGGTATGGCTTGACGGCACGGAGCGCCCCGGGGGGACGGTCCTGATCGACGATTATGCCCACTCGCCGAATGAGGTGCGGGCGTCGATACGGTCGGTGAAGAAGCTCTACCCTACCCGGGAATTGACAGTCATCTTCCAGCCGCATCTCTACACGCGGACGCGGGACTTTGCCGAGGAATTTGCGGAAGCGTTATCGGAGGCGGACCGCGTTATCATGCCGGAGATATATCCGGCGCGTGAGGAGCCGATCGAGGGGGTGACGACAGAGACGATATTGGGGAAAGTGAAAAGCGGGGAAAAAAAGTATTGCGAGCGCAAAGATTTGCTTAATGAAATAAAAAATAGTAACTTTGGGATTTTAATGACTTTGGGGGCGGCGGACATAGATCGGCTGCTTCCAGAGATCAGGCGCATACTGACGGAAGGGTATGAATAAGTCGACGATATTGAAATGGGTGTTGCTGGTCATCTTGGCGGGGTATTGCTGCTGGATGGTTGTCTGGGGACATCAGGAGGCGGCTCGTCATACCTGCACGGGGATAGAGGTGGAGGTCACGGGGAAGACGATGATGGATAGTGTGATCCGTCGCGGGGTATTGCAGGAGCTCGGGAAGTATCCGGAGCCGATCAAGGGGGTTCCCCTGAACCTGCTGAACACGCATAAGATCGAGCGCTATCTGTCGGGGCTGAGCAACTTCGAGAGCGTCAGCTGCATGGTCACGGCGCAGGGGATGCTGCATGTGAAGGTGACGCCGCTTGTTCCGGTGATGCGGGTTTTCTTTGCCGACAACTCGTATTATATCAACAAGGACGGGAAGCATATCCCGTCGAGCCCGGAGTTCTATACGGATGTGCCGGTTGTCAGCGGGCGATTCACGCGCGACTTCCAGCCGAAGGATCTGCTGCCGTTGCTGAACTTCATCAAGGGCGACAAGATGCTTCGCGACCTGACTAACATGATAGTTGCCGACGGGCCCAACGACCTGTTGATAGTGCCCCGGATCCGTGGGCATGTAGTCAATATGGGCGACACGACGCGTCTTGAGGAAAAGCGGGACGCGTTGGCATTGTTTTACAAGAAAGTAATGCCCTACAAGGGATGGGAAGAATATGACACGATCTCGGTGAAATTCCGGGGCCAGGTGGTTGCGACGCGTCGAGACAAGACGCGGATGAACCATGGGGAGGTGGACTATGAGGAAGTTGACCTTGAAGAGGGGACGCTTCCTATGGAGGCAGAGGCGCCGATGCGGACGGAGACCACTCCCCCGCCGGCAACGACGGCTTCAGCGGCATCCTCAACGGCGACCCGGGCAGCGGCCGACACGACGAGTCATACCTGACCGATGGAAAAGGGAAAAGAAAAGATATGGAGCAAGACAGATATGTGGCTGCGATAGAGATAAGCAGCTCTAAGATAGTGGCAGTTGTCGGGAAAACGATCCCGAACGGCCAGCTTGAGATCATCGCCTCGGACTCGGAGAAGGGTGTCGAGGGGGTGAGATTCGGCATAATCCAGAATCTGGAGGAGACCTCGATGCGGATAGCGCGGATCCTTGAGCGACTGAAGCGTAAGCCTGCAGTCCAGCCGCGGGAGATAAAGGGTCTTTTTGTCGGGCTTTCGGGGCGTTCGCTGCGGAGTCTGACGACGGAGGTCAGCATGAACCTGCCGGACGACACGGAGATCACGGATGAGATCCTCGGGCGTCTTCGGCGACAGGCCTTGGAGACAGCGATCGACTCTTCGCTGGAGGTTGTGGATGCGATTCCGCGGACATACATAGTCGGCAAATCGCAGACGAGCTCGCCGAAGGGAGCGATCGGCAACCGGATAAGCGCGACTTACGACCTGATAGTCTGCCGACCGGAACTTCGCCGGAATATCGAGCGGACGCTTGCCGACAAGGTTGGGGTGAAGGTCGAGGGCTTCGTTGTGACGGCGTTGAGCACGGCGCAGGTGATCCTGACGAGCGACCAGAAGCGTCTGGGCTGCATGCTTGTCGACCTCGGGGCGGAAACGACGGAGGTGAGCATCTACAAGAATGGCCATCTTCAATATTTCGCGACCCTTCCTCTCGGAGGCCGCAACATCACGCGCGACCTCACCTCTCTGAGCCTCCTGGAAGAGAAAGCGGAGGAAATCAAGACGATGAGCGGCAACGCCCTACCCCGGGAAACGTCGTCGTCACGCAACATCAACGGGGTCTCGATGTCAAAGGTATCGAACCTGATAGTTGCGCGGAGCGAAGAGATTGTGGCCAACATCGCGGAACAGATCACATACGCCGGGATGAAGGAACAGGACCTTCCCGCCGGGGTTGTCTGTATCGGAGGGGGGTCGAAGCTGAACGGGCTGATGGATCTGATTTCGAACCAGACGGGTCTTAATGTGCAACGCGGCGCCCTACCCGACTATATCCGGTTTGAGGATGGGAAAACGCCTCAGACGGAGATGATAGAGGTTGCGAGCATCCTCTACTCCGGGGCGATGAACTCGGATGTGGACTGTCTGGAAATGCCGGGGGCCCAGGAACTGCCGATCACCGGGGAAGGAAACCGGGAAGAAGATGAGGACCAGGAAGAACCCCGAGGCCGTAAAGAAAAGAAAAAGAAAAGGGGCTTCATGACGGCGTTTTCCGAAAGGATCTCCTCGATATTCGGGGCTCCGGACGAGGATAACTCGGATCTGATCTAAAAGGCCACTGAAAAGACTGAAAAGACTGAAAAGATAGCAAACAGGGGAAGACCCTGATGGATAAAAGGGAAAGATAGATGAACAACGAAGGAAAGATGGAATCCGACATGGATCTCAACGATATAAGCGGAGGTCTTCAGTTTGAAGACAACGACAACACAGGGTCGATCATCAAGGTGATCGGCGTCGGCGGAGGAGGAGGCAACGCTGTGAACTACATGTTCAAGCAGAACATTCCTCACATCAACTATGTGGTCTGCAACACGGACCAGCAGGCGCTCAACATGTCGCCAGTCCCGGACAAGCTGCTGTTAGGGCCCGACATCACGCATGGACGTGGGGCCGGGAATATCCCGGAGATGGGCCGGCAGTGTGCGGAGGCGAGTGTGGATGATATCCGCCAGCTGTTCGGCGACGAGACGGAGATGGTGTTCATCACGGCCGGAATGGGCGGTGGGACCGGAACCGGTGCGGCGCCGGTAGTGGCGCGCGAAGCGAAGAAGGCAGGAATGCTGACGATCGGCATCGTGACCGTGCCGTTCATGTTCGAGGGGGAGAAAAAGATTCTGAAGGCCCTCGAAGGCGCGAGCCAGATGGAAGAGCATACGGACTCGCTGCTGATGATCAACAACGAGAACCTGATCGAGCTCTACCCCGACCTGAACTTCTTCAACGCGTTCAGCAAGGCAGACGACACGCTGGCGAACGCGGCGCGGAGTATATCGGAGATCATCTCGGAGCCCTGCTACGTCAACGTCGACTTCCAGGACGTCAAGACGACGCTGAAAGACAGCGGGTCGGCGATCATAGCGACGGCAATGGGAGAAGGGGAACACCGCATCACGGACGCGCTGCAGAATGCGCTCCACTCCCCTCTTCTGAAATCGCATGACATCAACACGTCGAAGCGACTACTGTTCAAATTCATGTGTTCGAAAGACTCGGAGAATCCAATCCGGGCGGAAGAGATCGCAGAAATCAACGCCTTCACGTCGAAGCTGCCTGATACGATTGATGTCAAATGGGGTATCGGCGACGACCCGTCGTTGGGCGACAAGGTGAAGATCACGGTGTTGGCGTCGGGCTTCAAGGTGACGATCCGCGACAAATCTGACGACAAGGAGGTCATCGAATTTGAAACCAACCATGGGAAGAACCATGAGGTAACGAAGCAGCATAGCGACGAGCAGGACAAGATCGCGCAGATGTATGGTCACGACAAGATCATCAAGAAAAAGCGCGAGGCCGCGCGTCTGAAATATGCGATTCTGAAGCCAGAACAGTTTGACGACCACGAAGTGATCACGCTGATCGAGCGGACTCCGACGTATGAGCGTCCACAGAGCTTCAACGAGGAGCTTAGCCGCCTGTCGCAACAGGGGAGCCATTCCTCAGCGCGGACGTTCGGCTCGCAGCCGGCGCGGGAGCCGGGACGGCGGAACGAGCCGGAGGAATTTACGGGAGGAACTATTACTTTTGGGTAAGACTTCGGGCTTGCGCCCTCAGCACAGTGTTGACGCGGGGACAAGGACTGAAACAAATAAAAAGAAATTAAGAGTCTTGATATAAAGCGAGATGGAAACAGGATTTAAAATGGTGGCCAAGACGTTTGCGGGCCTTGAGGATGTCCTTAGGGATGAGCTTATCTCCTTGGGGGCCGAGAATGTCGAGATGGGACGCCGGATGGTCAGTTTCGAGGGAGACCTTGAGATGATGTATAAGGCGAACCTATGCTGCCGCACAGCGCTGCGTATTCTGAAACCGATTGAGAAATTCACAGCCTACGATCCGGATGAACTCTATGATATAGTCAGGGAGATCGACTGGAGCAAGTATATGACTCCGGAGACTACGTTTGCGATCGACTCGACCGTGAACAGCGGGGACTTCACTCATTCGAAATTCGTGACTTACAGGGTGAAAGATGGCATCGTCGACCACTTTCAGGATAAAGAAGGGCGGCGCCCGTCGATCCGCCTTGACGGCGCGGACCTATTGTTTGACGTGCATATCGACGGCGACCGGGTGACGATCTCGCTGGACTCAAGCGGCGAACCACTGTCGAAGCGAGGCTACCGCGTGGCGCAGACAGAGGCACCGATCAACGAGGTGCTGGCGGCCGGAATCATAATGAAGACTGGCTGGAGGGGCGACTGCAACTTTGCCGATCCGATGTGCGGGTCGGGGACGTTCCTTATCGAGGCGGCGCTGATCGCGGCCAATATCAACCCGGGCATCTACCGGAAGGCATTCGCCTTCGAGAAATGGCCCGACTTTGACGCTGACCTTTTCGAGAGCCTCTATAACGACGACAGCGCGGAGAGGGAATTCAACTTCAAGATCTATGGCGCCGACATTGACCCGGAGGCCGTGGCGATCGCGCGCAAGAATATCAAATCGGCGCAGGTCGATGAAATGATCGAGCTGAGCTGCAAGCCGATGGATGACTGGACGGAGAATCCGGAACCGGGTATCCTCGTGATGAATCCTCCATACGGCCATCGCCTGAAGCCGGAGGATATCGAGGCCCTGTTCCGCGGAATCGGCCGCAACCTGAAGAAAAACTTCACAGACTGGACGGCCTGGATAATCGGGCCGGACAATGAAAACTTCGACTTTATCGGGCTGAAGCCGACGATGAAGATTCCGATGCTCAACGGGTCGTTGGAATGCTCGCTTCGCGAATTCGAGCTCTTCGGAGGACGCTACAACGACTTCCGCGCCGAGGGAAGGAAACTTAACCGCGACGAGGAGGATGACGAGGAACGGCGTCCAAGGAAAATGCGCCGGATCTCTGACGACGAATGGAAAGCGGAGACGAAGAAATTCGGGGCTCATCACAAAGAACGGAGAAATGACAAAGGGGGACGGCGCGATGAAAAGCCGTTCCGCCGGGAGCCTAAAGATAACAACCGCGACGGCAGAGACTTTGGCGGTTATGGCGACCGTGAGCGCAAGGGAAGCTATGGCGACCGCGAGCGCAAGGGAAGCTATGGCGACAGGGACCGCAAAGGCGGTTTTGGAGATCGCGACCGCAAAGGCGGATATGGCGATCGGGACCGGAAGGGTAGCTACGGCGACAGGGACCGCAAAGGGGGATTTGGCAACCGCAAGGAAGGCTTCAAGCCGAAGCGGGAGGCGAAGACTGTGAAATTCAGCGGTCCGTCGATACCGGAAGAGAAAGCCCACATCATATCGACGGTCCACATGCGTCAGCGCAAGCCTAAAGATAACGGAAAAGGAAACGGGGAAGACTGATGATCCACTATCAGGCCATGAGCAAGCGTGGCTTTGTGGCGGCGATAGTCGCGGCGATAGCCATGAGCTGGATAGCCTACCTGACAGGGAATCCGATGCCCCTGACGGGGCAGGTGGGGGTCTGTCTGCCGTCGCCCAACATGTGGCCGATGGCGGGGATTGTGTCCTGGGCTGTCAACTTAGGGCTTATTCTGCTGACGGGCATATCGGTCTACTTTCTCAACAAGACGTATTCATTCATCCCCGGGTCATCGTATACGGTGCTTCCGGGGATGTATATGCTAATGACGGCGGCAAATCCCTGGATCTCAGGTTTGCTGACCTCCTCGACGCTATTGGCGCTGGCGAATGTGCTGGCGTTGGCCGTGATGTTCAGCTGCTACCGGCAGCGGAACTCGACGCAGGAGATATTTGCCGTGGCGACGGTGCTTTCGTTGGGGACGATGGTCCAATACTCGTTCCTCTTCTTCATCCCGGCCTATATCATAATCGGGTTGCTGATGAAATGTTTCCACTTCAAGGAGGCGGGAGCGTTCCTGCTCGGGCTAATCGCGCCATACTGGGTAGGGGTGGGGCTCGGACTAATTCCCTTGGAGAACTTCCGGATGCCGACTTTCACGAACCTATTCGACGGATACGCGACCCAAGGCGACCTGCTCGTAGGGCTCATCACGATAGCGGGGACGGGGTTGATAGGCCTTGTGTTAGGGCTTAACAACTGGGTCAAGCTATACGCGGGGAACACCCACAGACGGCTCTGCAACGGGGCGCTCAATGTGATAGGCGTTGTCTGCATCCTCTGCATCATCTTCGACTCCAACAACATGCTGGCCTACCTATCGACGTTCTATCTCCTTGTGGCGGTCCAGTTAGCGAATGTATTCGCGCTCCACAGCCTTAGACGCGGGAGCATCTGGCTGTTGCTGCTCTGTCTTCTCTATATCGCCTCGTTTGTCTACATGGAATCCGGGGCGGGCCTTTCCAAACTGCTATGAAACCAAGAATCATAATCGACGACAACATACCCTTTATCGAAGGGCGGCTTGAAGGGGCTGCCGATACGGTCTATACGGACCAGTGGGGATTCACCCCGGAACTTGTCAGGGATGCGGACGCGCTGATCATCCGGACGCGGACGCGCTGTGACGAAAGCCTCCTGGAGGGATCGAAGGTGAAAACCATTGCGACGGCGACGATCGGCACGGACCAGATCGACCTTGACTATTGCCGGAGGAAAGGGATTAGGGTCTACAACGCGCCGGGCTGCAACGCGCCCGGCGTCGCGCAGTATGTGTGGAGCGCATTGCTTCGGAGCGGGTTCGACCCGGCGCGGCATACGCTCGGGATTGTCGGCTATGGGAATGTGGGGAGCATTGTAGGCGACTGGGGAAAGAAATTGGGGGCGCGTATACTCGTGAATGACCCTCCGAAAGGGATGGGAGGGAAAGAGGAACTTGCGCAACTGCTTAGGGAGAGCGACGCTGTGACGCTTCACACGCCGCTGACGCGCACCGGGGAGCACGCGACATATCATCTTATTGGGGAGCAGGAGATCGGGCTTCTACGGCCGGGGACGCTGCTTGTGAACGCGGCTCGTGGACCGGTGGTGGAACAGGAGGCGCTGAAGCGGCGGATGGCGCGGGGAGATCTGCGGCTCGTGATCGACACATGGGAATTCGAGCCGGAGACGGACGCGGAGCTATTGGAGAAGGCTGAATATGCGACCTTCCATATCGCGGGCTACTCGCGGGAGGGGAAATCGCGGGCGACGCGGATGGCGCTGGAAGGGATCATGGAGGGCCTCGGGATAGAGGCGGATCTGACGGGGCTTGAAGGGGCTTATCTTCCGCACGAGAGGCTGACAGCGCAGCAGATCATGGACTCCTACGACCCGGGGATTGACACGGCGGCGCTTCGTGCGGCGCCGGGGGAGTTTGACAGACTTCGGCGCGAATACGATTATCGGAGGGAAGTTATTTAGGAATTATCCCTGCGCTGAAGCTTGGGGCTTTTACAAAAAGGCGACGCGGCCGGGGCACTTCGGGCTTGCGCCCTCAGCACAGTGTTGACTCGGAAAAGGCAATTACAATAAAAACATTATCAATGGGGAGGAATTATTCTAAGAGGTTTTATGTGGTCTGGAAGGGGCGGCATCCCGGGGTTTATGATGATTTCAATGACGCCATGGAGCAGGTCGATGACTATCCGGGGGCTTTGTTTAAGAGCTACGGCTCGGCGAGCGAGGCTGCGGAGGCTTTCCGCTCGGGCGGCGGGAATCGCTCGGAGTCGCGAACCTTAGGCCAGCTTATGATCAATGCCTCCAGCCTCAACCTGCCGCCGAGCGGGAAGCCGGACTATTTCCAGTTTCCGGAGATCGACCTGAATGGCTGGGCCGTGGACGCGGCTTGCTCGGGGAATCCGGGGAAGATGGAATATCGCGGTGTTGAGCTTATGACGGGGCGGGAGCTGTTCCGCGTCGGTCCGTTTGACAAATCGACTAACAATATCGGCGAATTCCTTGCTATCGTCCATGCGTTGGCGATGATGGAGAAGATGGGGGAGAGCCATCCGATCTACAGCGACTCGCGGACCGGGATTGCGTGGGTGCGCAACAAGAAGGTGAAGACACAGTTGGCGCGGGAGAAGGGTACGGAGCAGAGTTTCCGGATGATGGAGCGTGCGCTGAGCTGGCTGAATACGCATAGTTTCCGCGTGCCGGTGAGGAAATGGGAGACAGACTTATGGGGAGAGATACCGGCGGACTTCGGGCGGAAATGATCGGGCCGGGGATTGTGGAATTAGGGCCCGTCCCGGAGGGGCTGGTGCGGGAGTATGAGGCCTGGCTTGAGGCGGGGCATCATGCGGGGATGGAGTATCTGGAGCGACACAGGGAGCTGCGGAGGGATCCGCGGCTGCTGCTTGAGGGGGCACGGACGATGCTGGTCTATGCTTTTCCTTATCCGACGGAGACGGGACGGCCGGAATCGCTGCCGATGATTTCGCGGTATGCTTTCGGGGAGGATTACCATGACCGGGTGAGGAGAGAGCTGAAAGCTGAGGGGGAGAGGATTTGCGGACTGCTTCGGGAGCGTGGATTGGAAAGGACGTTCAGGGTGTGCGTGGATACGGCGCCGCTGGCGGAGAGATATTGGGCTGTGCGGAGCGGGCTGTGCGTGCGGGGTGTGAATGGGACTGCAATAATTCCGGGGGTGGGGAGTTTTTTCTTTTTGGGGGAGGTAATATTTACGGCTACGGGGGAGGAGTTGGAGTCCTTACTTCGTGCGGACCACAATCGTGCTACGCAACACGGGGGTTTGAACCCCGGGGGGGTTCGCGCAATGGACGCGATATATCGCGTCCCTACTGGGTGCGGGGAGTGCGGGGCTTGCTTGCGGGCTTGCCCTACGGGGGCTCTGCTTGGGGATGGGACTGTGGATTGCCGGTGGTGTCTTAGCTATCTGACGATTGAGCATCGGGGGGATTGGGATGAGATCGGGCGGGCGGCTATGGAGACCCGGGCCGGGCGGGAGACGCTTTACGGGTGCGACCGCTGCCTGGCGGTTTGCCCGCATAACCGGACTTCGGGCTTGCGCCCTCAGCACAGTGTTGACGCTGAGGGGGAATTTGGAGGACGCGATATATCGCGTCCCTACTCGGGAGAGAGAGAGGAAAGAGGAGAGAATATAACCCCTGAGGGGATTTTACGGGGGCTTACGGCGGAGGAGGCTGCGGGGCTTACGCAGGAGGAGTTCAGCCGGGCCTTCCGTGGCATGGCCATTAAACGGGCGAAGTTAGAGGGGCTTCGGCGGAATGCGATTAACTGTCTTCCCCGGCGCTGAAGATGACTGTTTACCCCGGCGCTGAAGCCGACTGTTTACCCCTGCGCTGAAGCCGACTGTTTACCCCTGCGCTGAAGCTTGGGGCTTTTTCAAAAAGGCTCCGCATTTAAACAATTTGGGGTTGGGATATTCTTTGGGAAAAATTTTTTGAGAATGAAGAAGATTGCGAGTTTTGAGATTGACCATAACCGCTTGGAGCGGGGGGTTTATGTGAGCCGGCGGGATGTTACTCCGGGCGGGGATGTTATCACTACGTTCGATATCCGGATGACGCTGCCTAACCGGGAGGCTGCCCTGAGCCCGGAGGCGCTGCACGCTATGGAGCATTTGGCGGCTACGTTCCTGCGGAACCATCCTGTGTGGGGGTCGCGGATTATCTATTGGGGGCCTATGGGCTGCTGCACGGGAAATTACCTGCTTGTCCAGGGAGAGGTGTCGGCTGAGGAGATTTGGCCACTCGTGGAGGAAACGATGCGGTTTGTGGCAGACTACGAGGGGGAGATTCCGGGCGCTACGCCTCGCGATTGCGGGAATTATTCGTTTATGGATCCGACGGGGGCCCGGGAGGCTGCCCGGCGGTATCTGGGGATTACGCCTAAATTTACTTATCCGGCATGAAGGATCACCTTCGACAAACCTGCTCCGCGGGAGGGGGCCCGGGGCGGATGGTTTATGTGGATGCTTTGCGGGGGGTTGCTATCCTTTTGGTTGTTTATGTCCATTTGGTTAGTCAGGGGCTGTTTTTCAATAAGGGGGGCTGGGAGGGGTCTTTGGCGTCTCCGGCTGTTATCTGCCAGCCTTTCAGGATGGCGCTGTTTTTCTTTATCAGTGGGCTGCTCGCCTATACGGCCTATGATTCCCAGACGCTGCGGAAGCGTGTGAGCAACCGACTGACACGTCAGCTATGGCCGACACTGGTCGTGGCGGCGCTTTTCAATGCAGTGTTCTTTTGGAAGGGTTGGGAGAGCCTGATCTTCAATCGGCATAATGCGGGCTATTGGTTCACGCAGAGCCTTGTCCAGACGTTCATCTTCTACGCGCTGTTGGCATGGGGGATGCGGAAACTTCAATTTTCCAAGGGGGCGGAAACGGGAGTGTTGCTGATAGTAATAGCCACGCTGGTATGGCTCCGGCGCTATCTTTTCGGGGATGGGCATATCGGGGCATTCTACATGGCGACTTATCTCGTCAAAACGATACAATGGGCGCCTTTCTTTCTTGCGGGGGTTGTGGCGCGGATGTGGCTTCCCCGGTTCAATAAATTTATCGAGCGGGGCTGGCCGATTATCCTTGCGGGGGTCGTCTACTTCGGGGCAGGACTGGTATGGAAAGAAATCCGCGTGCCGGAACTGATGAGCCTTACGGGGGTCATGGGTATATTCGCGCTGTTCCACCTGACCGGGAGCTTCTGGGGAGGGGGGAACATAATATCAAAAGGCCTCGCCTTCTTAGGGAAGAAGACGCTGCCTATCTATCTTTATCATTACTTTATGATCCAGCCTCTCTGCACTCACAGGCTGCTTCGCTGGGCGCGGGGGATCTACGGGGAGCCGTGGTTGGAGATACCATGCGTAATGCTCGGTGCGTTGGCGATTGCGTTGCTCTGCCTCGGGATCGACGAGGGGATCAAGAGATTAGTTCCGGCCCTGCACGACTTTCTATATCGTCCGCTCAACCTTCTGCGAGCTCCATTCCGTAATGGAGACGGGTCCAGATTGCGTTGGGCAATGCTCTCCAGAGTCCGACGATAAGGTTCCAGCGCCAATCGATGACGGCGACGTCGGGATGACGGACAAGGGCCTTGAGGATCAGCGGGAGGGCATAATCGAGCGACATTTCGAGGGGATACTTCACGTCGGGGAGGACGAGGGGAGTGCGGATCCACCCGGGGCGGATATCTGTGATGGTAATCTTCGAACCGAGGGAGCGCGTCAGCTGACGGAGGGCAACGAGCCACTTCTGGACGCCGGCCTTGGAAGCGGAATAGGCGGAGAGGTCGCCGATCCCATTCGTTCCGGCCACGGAGGAGAGGACAGCGATGCGGCCCTTGTCGCCATGCTCGCGGAACCACTGCCATGCGGCTGCGACACAACGGACGACGCCGACAGTATTGGTTTCGAAAATGGCCACTTCCTTCTCCGGGTCGAGATCAGCGTTACGATAGCCGATACCTGAAGCGTGGAAATAGAGATCCATTCCACCGAGACGGCGGATAAGGTCCTGGAGATGGGGGACAGCGTCGGGGGTTGTCACATCGATTCGAGAGAAATGGACCTTTCCGGGATATTCCTGCTGGAGGCGGCGGAGGGGGTCAGTGTTACGGGCGGCGAGTCCGAGGGAGAAACCGCCGCGAAGAAGAGCCTCGGCGAGGGCGAGGCCGATGCCGGAAGAAGCGCCGACAATAACTGCTTTATTCATGGATATAATGGTTTTAATATTTCTGGATATAATGGGGTTAGAGGGAAATACTCAGAGATATAACAAGCGAGCGGGGGAAGAATAGGGAAATCATGTTTAAAAACATTAAAAAAAAATGGGGGAAGATACTGAAAATATATTATTTTTGTGACTGGATACGGGGGAGGGGAGCCGAAGAGGCGACTTTCCCACGGGTACTAACCTTTCGAATACCAAAAAACAACAATAGCAATGGCAAAAATCAGAGGAGCAATCACAGTGAATGTGGAGCGTTGCAAGGGATGCAACCTCTGCGTGGTGGCCTGTCCGACCAACACACTGGCGCTACAGCCCAACGAGGTAAACGACCGAGGGTATCACTATGCCTACATGGAGAATCCGGAGAACTGCACGGGGTGCTGCTCGTGCGCATGGGTATGTCCGGATGCGT
>CAYZQA010000035.1:0-23816 GCA_964480745.1 uncultured Sangeribacter sp.
TTGATAATAGAAGATTAATAAAAATAAAAGAGACAAGCCACTCGCGAGGGCGGGCAATTCCTCATACTTTCTCCCGATAACGGGTCGGCAGCAGCCCTTTCTGCTCTTCCGAGTGTTGTCTCTTTTGATGCTAAAGGTGAAGCGTAGTTAACTGAAAATAAGGAGTTGCCAGAAAATCTTTTATTGTGTTTGAACTGGAATAAATACAGCCCCACATTCCAGAGGCATGCAGACACCCAATCTTAAATGAAAGGAAAAGCCCGTCTCCGTCAGCAGTAGTGACATTGAAACGGAACCCGAGGGCAAGCGGAATGGCACAACTACTCCGCAAGGCGAGCTTTCAGATCACAAAAATAATTTATTGTCAGCGGAAAAACAAGTTTCCGAGGGGATATGCGTTGCCATCCCGGTGTTTTTTCTTCTCACGGAGGTTCAGCTTGCTTGCGCTCGCTGAGAATCCACGGAAGGCTGGTAAGGGAAAGTTGGTGTTATATTGTATTTTATTGATTCTTAGGCGGTAGTATGGACGCGATACATCGCGTCCACGGTAAACCCCAATGCCTTCTGTATTTAATTCCCCTGGACGCGATTTATCGCGTCCCTACTGCGGAGATGACGAAACAAAGAAGAAAAATCTCTTGTATGTCAATGATAAAGGGTAAAATTTATTATTTTTGTGGTTACTTTTCGGGGTTTTAGGAAATGTTTTCCATTTCTATAACCTCGTTACTTTTGCTTAGTTTGACTCGCATACGCTAAACATATCAACCACTATAATTTCTAACCACTATTCTTATGAAGATTCAGATGTTTTTTCTGACTTTTGCGCTCTCTTCCTTTGCTTTGATGGCAGAGATTCCTTCCGTTGTCGCGCTGGAGAAAAATGCTTCTTTCTACAAGCTGGAGGATGGAGATGTCTATCTCTTGGACCGCGGATTTTCTATCAGCGTTCCCAAAAACTTCTCTTCCGAGCAAACTGCCTGGTTCATCAAGGCGGTGCTCCCCGAAATGACTGTGAACAACACAAACATTTCGGACTTGGATGAGAACCCCGACTTCCAACCCGTCACCAAAGAAATTGAACGGCGCATGGAATCGGATTCCAACTTTATGCCTTCTCCGATGAATATCTACAGCGAAACCTGCACTGTCAAACCAGTGTCAGGGAACAGCAGTCAGATCAAATTCGAGATTTCCTTTTACAATTATTGGGGTGGCCCGCATCCCTTGGAAGGATCAACCGAGATCATCTATGACGCAGATTTTGGAAAAATCATTTCCGGCGGCCAATCCTCCCAAGCCCAATCTGACAAATATGAGTTCGTTGCCAGAGTTCCCCAATTCATGGGCGCTGTACGCGTGACTTCAAATGACGTCAATCTCCGCAAAACGGCTTCTGCCAGCGCAGCGCGCCTCGTCAGTGAATGGCCGGAGGAAGAGGAAGGAGGCGACTGGCGTCCGTCCACCACTTGGTCCGATACAAGATTGACACCGGGATATACCCGCAGTCCTCTCCTTGGCCGGGAGGGGGCAATATATCCGGCATTGAGCCATTCCGGCGAATGGACCCGCATCCTCGTGGATGGATATTGCGGGATTCAATTGACCCCGGCTTGGATAAAGGATAATTTTACGCAGTTGTTATCCCTCCAGCCCTTCCCGGCAATGTCTGGGGACAATGAAAAGTTGTTTGTTCGCCAAGATGGCGATTTCCGGGGTCTTTGCATGATGTTCTACGCGAGCGACGTTATGATGGAATCGGGCTTGCATATAGGAGCAATAAGTGATAATGTCGCAGTGCTCCCTCTGACCAATCAAATCGGCGAGAAGTTCAATCCAAATGCCCGAGGACTAACACTTAAAAATGACCAATATGGAGATCTTGTGATTGAATATGGACCGGACGCAGCCGTGTCGATATACGAAGATTCAACGACTCCCAATCTCAATATGTTGACCGACTCCCAAGTTCAGGAAATCCTCAAGGGTTGTTCTCCAAACTATTATGAGCATATAATTTATCGAGCCGGGGACGAATACCACGATTTCTATCTCGAAAATGATGTGAACGTCGAGGGGGTCTTCAAAAATGTTACAATCTCCTTCCCCTAAATAAAAAAGACAATATTATTTGGAGCTAAATGGATCAGATCCATTTGGCTCCAATTTTCTGTATAAGCAACCTACCGGCAAATTGAACATTCAAGCATAAGCAAACTTAGCAACTTTTGTTATAACTTTGCATTATGATAATGTCGCCAGTCAATAAAGAAGCTAAGGACTCTTCCCTCTTTGAAGACCTTCTGCCGTTGGAAGTAAAGGGAAAAGTGATTGCGGGGCCTTGTAGCGCCGAGAGCGAGCAGCAGGTGGTTGAAACAGCCTTAGCTCTAAAAGAAATTGGAATCCAGACTTACAGAGCCGGATTATGGAAACCGCGCACAAAGCCGGGAGGTTTTGAGGGAGTTGGCAGTCTGGGAATTCCCTGGCTCCTAAAGGTTGCGCAGACGACCGGAATGGATGTATGCACCGAAGTTGCCACCCGTGAACATGTCCGGGAATGTCTCGAAGCCGGCATCAAACTGTTTTGGATAGGAGCGAGAACCACAACCAACCCCTTCGCCATACAGGAAATTGCAGACGCGATTTCAGAAAGCGGGAAGGATGTGACTGTCCTTGTCAAAAATCCGGTCAATCCCGACATCAATCTTTGGATCGGCGGGTTGGAACGTCTTTACAACGCAGGGGTCAGACGGTTGGGAGCCATCCATCGGGGATTCAGCGCTTACGGGCAGGACGCGTATAGGAATCCTCCGCAATGGAGTCTTCCTTCGGAACTTAGACGACGGCTTCCTCAGCTTCCTGTCTATTGCGATCCGAGCCATATTGGAGGAAAGCGCGCCCTGATCGCTCCCCTATCCCAACAGGCTCTTGACCTTGGCTTTGACGGACTGTTTATCGAAAGCCACATTCATCCTGACGAGGCCTTGAGCGACAGCCTGCAACAAGTAACACCCGCAGAACTTGGATGCATTATTGCCGGACTCAGCCATCGCGGAGAAGATTGCCCAAAGAGCGATCTTATGCGACTCCGGGCAGAAATGGATAGCAAAGACGCGGAACTCCTCAGATTGTTATCTGAGAGAATGGCTATCAGCCGGGAAATAGGCGAGATGAAAAAGGAAGAGGGAATAAAAGTATTCCAACATGCCCGCTACAAGGAATTGATCAGCTCGCGAATACGTGAAGGGGAAAAATTAGGAATGTCTCCGGAGTTTATCCGCAGGATTTATTCTTTGATTCATGAGGAATCAGTCAGACAACAGTTGGAAGTGTAAGTGACAAATGACAAGTGACTAGTGACTAGTGACAAGTGACTAGTGACAAGTGAGGAGTGATTATATCGAAAAGACATTTATGCTGCTTCTATATTTCGAAGGGAGCATTTTCACCCCATTCCCAGAAACCCTCAGTTATTGAGTTGAAATTGGATTTTGCGATTCCAAGGTCAATTTCTGAGTAACGGCTTTTCTTTACTGTTCGCGCGGCAAGAACTTTCTTTTTCATGCCGTCTTGATCCATTGCCTCCTGCATGAAAATTCTAACAGGATGTTTGTTGAAAGCTGAAGGAGCGGCAGCAACGGCCTCCAGCGCTTCCGGCAAAGCTGGAAGAAGCTGACATGCCTCACGATACTCTTCCTCTGAGCCTTCAAAAAGAGTCCTGCCCTTCGGCCGAGTTTTATTGGATTTCCATATTTTTTGAGCAAGCGACGATTTCTCGGCAGCATATCCGAAAGGGATAAGGAAGGCTATTTTTTCATACACCTCTACCCTTTCCGGGACATCGGACGCTGAATAAGTGCCTCCGACAAAGCAACTGTCCAAACCCATGCTTCGGGCCACCATCACGAATTGCTCTCCAAAATATCCGGCCCGTTCTAAGGCGTCGGGAAAAGTGGGATCCACAATTGCCACAAGATAATTCTGCACACCCTTAAATCGGCCGTAACTCTTAAAAAAGCTGTCAAACGGAGAGCCATCATCAAAAACAATCCGGAAATTCAATCCTGCTTCATGCGAATTGATGAAGGTTGCCTCGGCCTTCAGCTTATTCCTTTTCTCTTCCTCGACAGGGCGGGAAGAATATGCGCGCACGGAATGCCGTGCGCGCAAGTCTTCAAGAGTAAATTTCATTTTAGTCCTCGACTTTCTCGATAACGACATCGAAATTATCAAGGAAACGCATCGTAGCGGCGATATAATCCTCCATGACTACATCCTCCTCAACGAAGGGAACTTGCTTCCGGAATTCCTCCATCACAGTTTCGATATAGGGGGATGACTTCAGCGGACGCCGGAAATCGATCGCCTGAGCAGCGTTCATCAGCTCGATAGCTGCGATATATTTCAGATTGTCGATGATCTTATGAAGCTTTGTTGCAGAATTTGCCCCCATGGAGACCAAATCTTCCTGACCGTTTGAACTTACGATGGAATCGCACGATGCGGGCCATGCATACATCTTGTTCTGGCTCACCATCGAAGCTGCTGCATACTGAGGAATCATGAAGCCGGAGTTGAGACCCGGATGCGCAACCAGAAATTCCGGAAGTCCACGCAATCCGAGGATAAGCTGAGCCACGCGGCGTTCGGAAATATTTCCAAGTTCATGCAGGGCGACTCCCATATAATCGAAGGCCAGGGCGAGAGGCTCTCCATGGAAATTTCCTCCGGATACGACAAGATCCATATCCGGGAAGACGGTAGGATTGTCAGTAACGGAATTGATTTCGATATGGAGAACATTCGTGACATGAACCATAGCATCTTTCACGGCCCCATGGACCTGCGGAATGCAACGGAAGGAATAGGGATCCTGGACATGCGGCTTCTCCTGACGGATGATCTCGCTCCCCTTAAGGAGAGAGCGGAAGACTTTCCCTGTTTCAATCTGACCGGGATGAGGACGCACCTGCTGGATACAATCCCAGAACGGCTCGATACGGCCATCAAACCCTTCGAGCGACATCGCCCCGAAAAGGTCGAAACAATTGACCATGTGCCATCCGTCGATGAGCGCCTTGATACCGTTGGCACTCATAAACTGCGTACCATTGAGCAGGGCCAGACCCTCCTTGGATTTCAAACGGATAGGATTCCAGCCGAAAATGTTGAGAGCTTCGATTCCCTTGATTTTCTTTCCCTGGAACATGACCTCACCTTCTCCGATCAGAGGGAGGAAAAGATTTGCAAGGGGTGCAAGGTCGCCGGACGCACCGAGTGATCCCCTATCGTAGACAACCGGAAGAATATCATTATTATAGAAATCCAAAATTCGCTGTACAGTCTGCACCTGCACTCCGGAGAAGCCCATCGAAAGCGCATGGGCCTTCAGAAGGAGCATCAGTTTGACCACAACGGGGCTGACAGGAGTGCCGACGGAGCAGGAATGGCTTTTAACCAGATTCTCCTGAAGCGTGGTCAATTCATTATGCGAGATATGACACTTGCAAAGCGAACCGAAGCCGGTGGTTACCCCATAAATAGGAACAGTATCATTATCCGTTTTTGCATCCAGATAGTCGCGGCAATGCTGGATTTTTGCAACAGCCTCGTCTGAGAGTTCAAGGCGAGTTCCGTCGCGTAATATTTTTTCTATCAGATCATAGGTCAGATCAGAAGAACCTATGGCATAAGTTTCAAGTCTTGACATGAATAAATCAGGTTAGATGTGGATTATCAGCTACCACCCTACCCCGGGCAATCACCGTCCGAACAGTGTTCATCCCGACATAATAGGGCAACGCAGAAATGGAATTGAAATTAAGGATGACGGCGTCTCCCCTCTTTCCAGCTTCGAGAGAACCCGTGGACTCAGCCAGTCCGAGAGCGGCGGCGCCATTGAGAGTCAAAGCCGTGAGGGTCTCCTCCACGCTCATGCCCATATAAATGCAGGCAAGGGCAATGGTCAGAGGAATAGATCCGGAAAAACAGGAACCGGGATTCAGATCCGTTGCAAGCGCAACGGCCGCCCCGGCTTCAATAAACTTGTGGGCCGGTGCGTAGGGCTCGCGCAAAGCGAAAGCCGTCAATGGGAGAAGCGTGGCGACCGTGCCGGCTTCAGCCATTCGGCGTATCCCCTCGTCGCTGACATGAAGAAGATGGTCGGCCGACACTGCACCCATTTCCGCCGCGAGTTCAGCGCCTCCAAGCTGGACAATCTCGTCAGCATGGAGTTTCAACGCCATCCCGGCATCTTTTGCTGCTTGCAACAATCTCCTTGAATCTTCGATTTCAAAGACATTCTTTTCTGTGAAGATATCAAAGAACCTGGCCTTATCCTTGACAGCGGGAATCATCTCGCGAATAATCAGGTCGACATACTCTCGGGTTCGCCCTTTATATTCTGAAGGGACAGCATGAGCCCCTAAGAATGTCGGGACAATTTCAACTGGAATTCCCGGATCCTTGACGAGGCGATCGATAGCGTCAAGCATCGTCATTTCAGTCTCCAGATTCAGACCATAACCACTCTTGGCCTCGACCGTGGTTACGCCCATCCGGCACATCTCATCAACAAACCAACGGGCTTTCCTGGTAAGATCTTCGACCGATGCCCCGCGCGTTGCGGTGACAGTGCTCTGTATCCCGCCGCCGCGCTCCATGATGCTCATATATGAATCCCCTTTCAGCCTCCAGCCAAACTCGTCGGCGCGGAAGCCTCCGAAGATAAGATGGGTGTGGGAATCAACGAACCCCGGGAGCACAGCTTTACCCTCAGCATCAATCTCCTGATGCTTAATTGCAGGATCAAGGTCGGGAGCCAAAGCCGCAGGACCGGCATAAGTGATTATGCCGCTCTCGATAATCAGGCATCCTTTCGGAATGACAGATATCTCGGCCATCTCCTTTCCCTTCCTTGCGGAAGTCCCGAGGGGAGTGAAAAGGGTCGCATTTTTAATTATAATGTTTCCCATGTCCTATTATTTATCGATAACGCCATTAACGACTGCAAGCACTGACTTTTCGAGCTCTACCGCCCTCTCAGCAATCTCAGCGGCTTCTGAAAGAATTCTCTCCGCCTCAGCGCGGTCTTTAAGACCGGCGGCATTGATTTTAACGTTCAGATATGCTCCGAGCACTGCTGATCTTGCGGCCAGCGCGCCCACTCCGGCATCGCTGACAGAAGCCGGGTTACCATCCTTGGCCATAGCCTCGACAAGAGGGAAGACCTCTAAAGCGGCTTTCATCGTCCGAAGAGGAACTTGGGTTGCGTAGAGAGTAGCCTCCTCAAGAGCCTTTGCACGCGCAGCTTTCTCCTCCGGCGTTGACTTAGGCATAGCGAAAACTGCCATGATTCTATTGAAAGCCTCTGTATCCTCATCTACAAGCCCTATAAGACGCGTCTGTATGTCGCGACCTTTCACTGCCCAGTCAGAGAAAAATTCCCACCTGTCGTCCCAGCCAGCCTTATGGGCTGAAAGATTGGCGACCATCGTTCCGAGTGCGGCTCCGAGAGCGCCCATATAGGCGGAGATCGAGCCGCCCCCTGGAGCAGGAGACTCTGAGGACGTTTCGTCTGCAAAACCCTTGACAGTCATATCGACCAACTTCTTGGCGCTGTTATCGGCTTCAAGCATATATTCGATAATCTTCTCCTCCGGCTTGAATTCCTTCAGCTCGTCAAGACCCATCGATTTGACGGCAATCTTGATAATTTCCTCGTCAGGAATACCGAGAGAACGCTGCTGCATACGGAGATAATGTTTCCCCGCATCAATGATTGCCCGTTTGGGAACGAGCCCTACGATCTCGGTTCCCGTAACGCGGATTCCTCTTGCGGCAGCCGCCCGGTTGACCTCATCAAAAGCCTTATGAAGCGGGGTCTGTCCCATATCGGTAATATTCATCGAAACCTGGGCAATCCCATACTCATCGATATACCAACCGATAGCCTTTGTGCCTTTGAGCGTGCCGGGAATCATCACGGTGTTTCCATTCTCATCCTTGATTGGTTTACCGGTGACCTTTCCTCCTTCGCGCATCGGGCGTCCTTTCTCGCGCACATCGAAAGCGATGGCGTTGGCGCGGCGCGTCGAGGTCGTGTTGAGGTTAAAATTGACTGCAATCAGGAAATCACGTGCACCCACGGCAGTAGCGCCGGTGCGGGCCACTTCCTCATCAAAGGGACGGTCGCCGAAATCCGGGGCCTTCCCTTCGTGGGCCATTTTCTCAGGAAGTGCTTCATATTCCCCTGCGCGGCAGACGGCAAGGTTCTTGCGCTCCGGAGTAAAAGCGGCAGCCTCGTAGCAATATGTCGGGATATTGAGTTCCTTGCTAATCCTTTCGGCAAGTTTACGCGCCAGGACGGCACACTCTTCGAGGGTGATTCCGCTGACAGGGATGAGGGGGAGAACATCGGTTGCACCCATGCGGGGGTGCGCGCCATGATGATTCCTCATGTCAATAAGTTCGGCGGCCTTCTTGACGCCACGGACAGCGGCATCCATGACCGCCTCCGGTTCGCCAACAAAAGTGACCACGGTTCTGTTGGTAGCCTCTCCCGGATCTACATCCAGGAGACGGACCTCCCCACCTTTTTCAATCTCGGCAGTAATGGCATCTATGACAGCCTTATCGCGTCCTTCTGAAAAGTTAGGGACACACTCGATTATCTGTTTCATTTTTCTATGACTGATTTAAGGTATTCTTCATCGGCAATGAAGGGTTCGGTAATGGCAAAACCGTTCTCACCCTGAGTGCGGTTCCATTCCTTCACTGTCTCCATGGCATTCTCATTGCGGGCCCAGCTACGACGGGCCACTCCTCCCATAACGTCCCATAGCATGGCTTGGCGAAGAATGGTATCCACGCGCTCTGAACCGTCACAGACCATTCCGAAGCCGCCATTGACAGCCTTGCCTATGCCGACTCCTCCTCCATTATGAAGGGCCACGAGGCTCATGCCGCGTGCGCAATTACCGGCAAAACACTGTACAGCCATGTCGGCCATCACATTGGAGCCATCCTTAATATTGGAGGTCTCACGGAAGGGGGAATCTGTTCCGCTAACATCATGATGGTCGCGTCCGAGCATGATCGGCCCGACTTCACCTTTACGGACCATATCATTAAACTTCAAGGCGATATTCAGACGGCCCATAGCATCCTGATAAAGGATGCGGGCTTGGGTCCCGACTACGAGGGCATTCTTTTCCGCGTCTCTGATCCAATTATAATTGTCACGGTCCTGTCCACGACGGTTCGGATCGATACACTCCATAGCAGCCTTGTCGGTCTTCACCAGATCCTCATGCTTTCCGGAAAGGCAAACCCAGCGGAAAGGTCCGTACCCGAAATCAAAAAGCATCGGCCCCATGATATCTTCAACGTAGGAAGGCCAGATGAAGCCATCCTTTTCATCAACGCCATTGCGGGAGATTTCCTTCACTCCGGCATCGTAGATAGCTTTCATAAAGGAATTGCCATAATCAAAGAAATATGTCCCTTTGGCAACAAGCGCCTTGATAGCTTCATAATGACGACGCAGCGTATCGTCAACCATCTGCTGGAAACGTTCCGGGTCGTCATGCAGAAGGCGCGTCCGCTCTTCAAAGGATATTCCGACGGGGCAATAACCGCCCTCGTAGACGGCGTGGCAGCTTGTCTGGTCGCTCAGCAATTCAATTTTCTTGTCATGCTTAACGGCATATTCCAGGAGGTCGACGATATTTCCATGATAGGCAATGGAGATCGGACGTTTCTCTGCCATCGCCTCCTCGGCAAGACGGAACGCCTCGGCAATGTCGGAAGTGCGGGCAGATACCCAACCCTGATCCATACGCGTCTTGATGCGGGAATCGTCGACTTCGGCAATAATGGCGGCGGCTCCGGCAATCTCGGCAGCCTTCGGCTGAGCACCGCTCATGCCGCCAAGGCCTGAAGAAACGAAAATGTGGCCCTTGAGATCGCCATCCTCCGGCACTCCTAATTTCATACGGCCGGCATTGAGGATGGTGTTGAAAGTCCCGTGCACGATACCCTGCGGACCAATATACATCCAGCCGCCGGCAGTCATCTGACCGTAATTGGCCACGCCAAGCTGCATAGCCTCGTGCCAGTCATGCAGATTGTCGAACATACCGACCATCATCGCATTCGTGATAATGACTCGCGGCGCATCCGGCTTGGAGGGGAAGAGGCCGAGAGGATGACCGGATTCAACAACGAGCGTCTGCTCTTCAGTCAGCTCCTCAAGATATTTCTTGATAAGCCTATATTGCAACCAATTCTGGCATACCTGGCCCGTTTCGCCATAGGTCACGAGTTCGTAGGGATAAAGAGCGACATCGAAGCTGAGGTTATTGTCGATCATAACCTGAAAGGCCTTTCCTGCCAGGCATTTTCCCTTATATTCATCAACGGGCTTTGCCTTCAGATCCCCTTCGGGACGAAATCTGTAGGCATAGATACGCCCACGCGTCCTGAGTTCCTCAAGAAATTCGGGAGCAGCCTGTTCGTGGAGTTCTTTGGGAAGATAACGGAGGGCATTCTTAAGAGCCGTGACGGTCTTTCTGTCGTCGAGCGTGTAGCCACGATCCGGCGCACGGCGGATACCCTCAACAAAAGCAGGCATCTCGGGCCAAACGGCCTCAAGAGAGATTGTGTTTTCTTTCATGATATTATGGTAAAAATAATTTATCGTTCATGGCGAGTCGAGGAGAGTTTCTCTTAACAATCTCCAGCTTCTCACGAATGCAAAAATAGTAAAAGAAATGTAGACGCGCAAAGAAAAAGGAAAGGACAATGTCAGATTACAGTAAATTCCATATTCTTTGGGTCATATCCTATTCCTTCGCGCACGAAATAAGGTGCAAGCTGCCCATTGGCTGACAATTCTTGCGGCGAGCCGGCACAAAATCCCAACTTTTTATCGAGCATCCAAAGGTTGTCGGCCATCTGCAAAGCCATGTTGACATCATGAGAAGAAAGAAGAATGGTCTTCCCCTCATTAACAGCGAGTCGTTTTAGAATACGCATCATGTCGACTTTTGAAGGGAAATCGAGGAAAGCCGTCGGCTCATCCAGGAAAATAATGGGAGTATCCTGAGCGAGAGCCTTTGCAATCATCACCCTTTGTCGCTCACCATCGCTTAGGGAATCCACGAGACGGTCGGCCAAGACAGTGCATCCTGCTAACCCCATAGACCTATCAACAATCTGAGCATCTTCGTCGGTAAGCCTTCCCCAGAAGCCTGTATAGGGACTTCTTCCGAGCGCGACAAGCTGTCTTGCCGTCATGGAGGCAACCGAGGGTCGTTCCGTCAAGACAACGCTGACCTTTTTAGACAACTCCTGCTCGCTTATATCTGAAAGGGCACCTCCAAGAATATCAATCTCTCCTGTTAAAGGAGGGATAAAACCTACCAACGTTTTGAACAGGGTCGACTTTCCAGCCCCATTGGGACCAAGCAGACAAGTGAAAGATCCCTCTGACAGCGATGCAGTTATATTGTCGCTGATAATCTTCTGGCCGTTGCGCAATGAATAGCCGGTCGTAAGTTGGGTTACAGACAATGGAGTCTTCATGGTAGAAAAATTTTTCTGCAAATATAAGAACAAACTTGGAGGAATAAACAAAAGATATTAACTTTGCCGCGGATATGGGAAAGGAGAGCCCGAGGAAACCTTCCGACGCAATCCTTTCAACAAGATGAATGGGGTGAAATTCCCCTACAGTCCCGCTACGGTAACAGTCCGACCATCTTCCTTATCGGTAAAATAATTAGTTTTCCACGCGGATGAGAAAGCCAATGCAGACACATCAAATAATGTCTGCCGCTATGCTCGGAGCCTCGTGTGCTACCGGGCTTATTTCTTATGCGGCCGACGCTGCCACATATACCTCTTATGAGGATTCTCTTCCGACTGTCCTGAAAGAAGTGGAGGTCAAGGGAAGCAGACAGGCGAGCCAGTTATCGAGCGGCACCCCTGCGCCACGCCTAACAGCGGAGACAATCACCTCCACCGGCGTATCCGACATCAGCGATGCGATGAGACGGCTTCCCGGCGTAAACCTTTCGGACCAAGGAGGGTCCGGAAGCGAAAAAACCATAGCTGTCAGAGGTCTTGGAAGTCAGCACACAGCGATAATATATGACGGTTTCCCCATCAGCGATATACGGCGAGGAGCCATTGACATTTCACGATTCAGTCTGAACAATGTCAAGGAATTGAAAGTCAACATTGGAGATAGCGACGGGATTTTCATCCCGGCCCGCGCCGCATCCTCCGCCTCATCGCTCGAAATAACAACCCTTGCCTATCCGGAATCGACTTCCACCGATTTGGAACTCGATGCTTCTCTCAGAGGAGGATCTTTCGGGTTGATCAATCCGTCTGCCAGACTGGCAAAAAGCAACGGAAGGAATCTTTCTTTCTCACTCGCCACTGACTATCTACACGCTAACAATGATTATCCCTATCAGCTTGATAACGGAACTCATACAGTCACGGAAAAGCGTCAGAACTCTTCCCTGGAGAGCGGACACATCGAACTCAACGGCATTTGGCGCCCCCGACCTTGGAACTCCTTGACAGCAAAGGGTTATTTCTATTCGACAGATCGGCATCTTCCCGGCCCTGCACTCTATTACACTGAAGAGAGCCATGAACGCCTGGGAGAAATGAACTCCTTCGGACAGGTCTCTTTTCGCACTCGCCTCCCCAAATCCTTCTCCCTGCGGACTGCGGCCAGATTTAATTGGAGCCACACTCGCTATCGGGATGAAAATGGGAAATATCCGGACGGAAGACTCGACCAACGCTATCGCCAACGAGAAGCATACGCCACAGGAGCAGTCCTCTACTCCCCCATCAATTCACTCAGTTTCGACTACTCGGTCGATTACTTCTTCAACGACCTGGAAAGCAATCTGATCGATAACTCATCTCCTTACAGGCACTCCCTCCTTCAACTGCTGGCGGCGCAATGGAAGAACAAAATCGTGAAAATAGCTGTCAAGGGTCTGCTTTCGATTTATCGGAACGGTTCAAGAAAAGGTGAGGAAGCCGGCGGAAACCATTCAAGAGTGTCGCCCTCGGCGTCAATATCTGTCAAGCCAATTGAGAATCGGGATCTATACTTCCGAGCATCTTATAAAAATATATTCAGACTCCCCACATTCAATGAATTATATTTTGATCATTTCGGAAGCATAAACCTCAACCCGGAGGAAACAGACCAAATTAATCTGGGAGCGACCTGGGGATATGAACATGGCGCGCTGGAATATTTGCGGATTACTGCCGACGGGTATTTCAACAGGGTCCGAAATAAAATCGTGGCTGTCCCTTACAACATGTTCGTCAACACGATGACGAACCTTGGGAAAGTCTATGGATATGGTGCGGATGTCAGTCTGGCGGCAGAGATCAGTCTGGGTAAACGGCAAAGCATAGAGATAACAGGCGCATGGTCATATCAACGGGCAGCGATCCGGACCAGTCCGGATCGTCTTGATTGGAAAAAGCAGGTTGCCTACACTCCTTATCATACGGGTTCCGGCTCCATGACCTGGCATAATCCCTGGGTGAATGCCGTTTTCCACTTTGTGGCGACTGGAGAAAGATATGCGACTTCCATAAATCTCCCTACATCAAGAATGGCCGGCTATATCGACTGCGGATTCACATTATATCGCACCTTCCCAATTGGAAGCCACTCCCTGGAACTCAGGGCGGATCTTCTTAACGCATTCAACAGAAGGTATGAACTTGTGGCACGCTATCCCATGCCGGGCCGGAGCTGGCAGGCAACAATTTCCTTTAGTCTATGATTACCAATGATATTGACTAATCAACAACCCAATATTCAATCAAACATCTTTCACACATGAAAAAAGAACGACTCAATCTTTACGGAATGCTTATCCTGGCTTCGAGCCTGGCCTTCTGTTCCTGCGAGAAGAATGAACCGACCAACGATCCGGACAATCCGACAGAATCAACGGGCGCGTATGTTGTTTGTCAGGGAAATGTCTACAACAAGATTCCCGGAATGCTCGCAACTCTTGATTACAAAAACGGGACATCCACGCTCAACGCATTTTCCAAGGCCAATGGACGCACATTGGGAGACACACCCCAATGTATAGTTTCCTACGGCTCAAAACTCTACATCGGGACCTACATGTCGAACACGATTGAGATTGTAGACCGCGCGACTCTCAAATCTGAAAAGCAGATACGACTTGGAGAAACCGGAATCGAGGGAACGCAACCCCGTTCGATGGTGGCACACGGCGGAAAAGTCTACATCGCGATGTATGACGGATATGTAGCCTCCCTCGACACGGTCAGCGGCAACATAACACAATCAGTCAAGGTCGGTCCAAATCCGGAGAAAATAGCTCTCCATAACGGCAAGCTGTATGTTCCGAACTCCGACGGAATGAGTTATCCGGTGTTGGGAAAGACTTACAGCGTCATCGATCTGAACTCCTTCAAGGTCACCGGCACGTATGAATGTCCGGAAAATCCCGACTCCTTCTATAGCGTAAGCAACCGACTGTTCCTTCTTTGCAGAGGAAATTACTCGGATGTCAGTTCCGCTATGTATGAGATAACAGAAGGAGGGGAAGCAAAGAAGATATCGGACGCCACAATAGCAGCCGCTTCAAGCGAAACCATCTATATGGTGAATGATCCCTTTTATGGCTCAGGCATCGCAGTCTACCTTAAATATGAGGTTAAAAGCGGGGAAGTTACGGAATGGAAGATCGAGCAACCGGAATATGCTCAATCTCTCGATGTCGATCCCGTCACGGGAGACATCCTGATTTCCTCCCTTGTCAGGGATGGGGAATATCCAAGCTTCGATGCTCCGGGATATGTTGTCAGATATGACGGAAAGACCTATCGCCGGATGCAGAGATTTGATGTCGGCAGCGGACCGACAGCCATAGCCTTCAATACAAAATGAGAAAAGCTGTTTATTTTATAATCACTCTGTTGCCGCTCCTCGCATCCTGCGGGGGCGGCAACCATTCTTCTTCCGAGGAAACTGAGAAAACTTATGAACGGATAGCACTCCGTCACACCGAATTGCTATCAATGGAGGAAGAACGGATAGGCCATTCAGAAGATTCCATAGTTACGCGGGTCAGGATTCGGAACCCGTGGGACACGACCAAAGTGCTTGCACGCTATCTTCTGGTTCCGAAAGGAATGACAAAGGAGGAACCGGGGTATGTCTCAATTCACGTCCCGCTCCAAAGATCAGTGATTTTCTCAGCAGTCCATACGGCATTGATTTCCGAGCTGGGGGGAGAAAACGGGGTAGCCGGGGTGTGTGATACTAAATATATTTACGATGCCCCTACTCTCAGGAGACTTAAAGAAGGGGAAGTGGCGGATTGCGGCACTGTCATGCAACCGGTGGCCGAAAAGATTCTCCGGGTCAATCCCGATGGGATCCTGCTATCGCCCTATGAGGACGGGACGGCCGGCAGCGTGGTTCAATCGACAGGCGTTCCTCTGATCTCGGCGGCAGACTATATGGAGAGCACTCCCCTCGGAAGAGCGGAATGGATGCGCTTTTATGGTAGACTTTATGGGAAAGGGAATATAGCGGATTCACTATTCATGGTCACCGAAAGCGATTACATGAAAGTGAAAGAAAGAGCCGGGAAGGCGGCGAAGAATGGAAGGCCAAAAGTATTGTTCGACAGGGTCTACGGCAATGAATGGAGCGTTCCGACGTCGGGCTCGGTTATGGGGAACATTATCATGGATGCGGGAGGAGCCAATCCGTTTTCCAAATTGACGCGCGGAGGCAGTGCTCAATTGTCGCCCGAGCAGGTATTGTATGAAGGAGCGGATGCAGATGTCTGGCTAATCAGATATTATCAGCCTTCCCCTCTGACGTTAAAAGAAATAGAATCTGATAGGAAAGCCTATGGGCGTATCAAGGCTTTCAAGACCGGGAATGTTTATGGAAGCGACACGTCAGAAAGCAGAATCTTTGAGGACGGAGCTTTTCACCCTCAATTTGTGCTTGAAGACATTGCCGCCATTCTTCACCCCGAACTTAGAGATTCGACCACAAGACATTATTTCCATAAATTAGCGCGTTGAATAGAAGAAAAGCATTTCCCTTTTTAAAATTGTCTGCTTTGAAAGAAAGATGAAAACCCGCAAATTCATTGTCCTTCTGATTGTCTGCATTCTGCTGCTGATCCTGAACCTTTACATAGGCTCGGTGGGGATCTCTCCATCGGACGTGACAGACATATTGATTGGGCGAATAAATGTAAGGAACGGGGAATCAGAAGCGGCAAAATTTATTGTTCTGGAAAGTCGATTGCCGCAAGCCCTGACTGCCCTGATAGCGGGGGCAGCGCTTAGCGTTTGCGGTTTGCTCCTTCAGACGGCTTTCCGCAACCCTCTCGCCGGCCCTTCGATCCTGGGGATAAGTTCCGGAGCGAGCCTTGGAGTCGCATTGGTAATGCTGCTCGCAGGGGGATTTTTTTCATTTAATGAATATACCGTCGGAGGATCCGGAGCAATAATCGTAGGCGCACTCTTGGGAAGTATGGCCGTGATGGGGCTGCTACTCTACTTTTCTCTTAAAATCAAAAGCAACGCACTGCTATTGATCGCGGGAATGATGACCGGTTATCTTACTTCCTCTGTTGTCACTGTCTTGTCATCCCTATCGACAGCCCAGGGACTTCAAGGATATGTGGCCTGGGGAATGGGCACATTCGGGGGCGTCCCTCTTGAAAGGATGGTTCCATTCTCCATGTTATCCCTTCTCGGGATGGGAATGGCTGTTTTTCTTGCCAAACCGCTTAATCTTCTTCTCTTAGGGGATAACTATGCGCGAAATTTGGGAGTTAGAGTCAATAGGATAAGAAACTTGCTCCTGATAGCGTCCGGCTTGCTGACGGCAGTCATAACGGCCTATTGCGGTCCCATTTCATTCATCGGAATAGCCATTCCCCATATTGCCCGACTCATATTCCGGACGGACGACCATTTTGTGCTGATGCCGGGAGTGATGGTGACAGGCGCTTCGGCTTGCCTCCTTTGCAATTTAGGGACAGTGGCAATTCCAGATCATGTCATTCCGCTAAATGCACTTACGCCAATCGTAGGCGTGCCCGTTATCCTATATGTAATACTGCGGAAGAACCATTAGATTCCTCCGCAGCATTATTTTCTGTCCTATCTATTAATCCAAAAACCGATTGGCGAGAGGGGCATAGAAATCGATTCTCCTGTCTCGGAGGAAAGGCCACCATCTTCTGACATTCTCTGAACGCGTCATATCTATATCCACCACAGCTTCACAAGGACCATCATCGGGAGCCATAAACAAAATTTCCCCTTGCGGGCCGGCCACAAAACTTGAGCCCCAGAAATCTATTCCGGAGGTCTGTCCGGAAGGATCTTCTTCAAAACCATTCCTATTAACCGACACAACAGGCAATCCATTGGCAACTGCATGGGAACGCTGGATTGTGATCCACGCTTCGCGTTGGCGTGCCCGCTCATCAGGAGTGTCATCAGGATTCCAGCCAATTGCCGTCGGATAAATCAGCATTTCTGCTCCTCGCATTGCCATAAGTCTCGCGGCTTCGGGATACCATTGGTCCCAACAAACGAGCACACCCAGCTTTCCAACAGAAGTCTGGATAGGTTCAAAACCCAAATCGCCCGGGGCAAAATAAAACTTCTCGTAAAAACCGGGGTCATCCGGGATATGCATCTTCCGATACTTTCCGCAAAGGCTTCCGTCGGAATCGAACACGAGGGCAGTGTTATGATACAACCCGGGAGCGCGGCGTTCAAACATGCTCGTCACGAGAACGACATTATTCTCGCGCGCTGCGGCAGAATAAAACTCCGTGAACTCGCTTGGAATCTCCTCGGCCAGGTCGAAATTATCCACATTTTCAGTCTGGCAAAAATAAAGGGAATCATGCAATTCTGACAGAACCACAAGTTCCGCCCCTTCAGCTGCAAGACTTTCTATCGCCGTCAGATTCCGCGCCCTATTAGCAAGGACATCATCCAGAAAGGAATGCTGAACAATACCAACTTTTATCTCTTTCATATCAATAAACTCTTATACTAAAACAATTACTTTCCCTCATAGACCGCCTCGTTAAATAGGCCCTCGGGAATCTGCATGGTTGAACAATGCAGAGAGCCATGTTGCTTAATCAACGTCAGGCATTCCACAGGTACAACCTTATGATTTGGGAAAGCGATCCTTGCCGTCTCGCAAGCAAGCCTATCATTAGCCGGCTGGCGATATGTAGGCATGAAAAGATTCCGGGGAGTGACAAGGTAGTTTGCATATGTAGCCGGAAGCCGGTTGCCCTCTACATCAAAAATAGGGTCAGGCAAAGGAAGTTCTATCAGATTGTAGGGTTCGCCGGACGCATTCCTGAAAAGCGTCAGTTGCGCCCTCATCTTCAGGAGAGGTTCAAAATGAGAGTCATCCATATTCCGGCATCCAGTGAACAGGATTGTATTATCCGGGGCCATGCGGCAGAGAGTATCGATATGGGAATCTGTGTCATCCCCTTCCAAATCCCCATAGTCAAGCCATAGGATATGGTCGACGCCGAGATCTTCCTGAAGTCTCCGGGTTATCTCTTTTTTGTCCATACCTCCATTTCTGTTGGGAGAAAGGAGACAACGTGTTGTGGTAAGAAGAGTTCCCTGACCATCTGTTTCCAGCGAACCTCCTTCGAGGATGAAACTCCTTCGGTTGCGATAAACCTCAGGGAGAATGACGAACTTATCCTTAAGGTGAAGAATGACCAGATTATCTTTGTCGGCAGCAAACTTCAGGCCCCAGCCATTGAAACCGAAATCCAGGGCACGGAGTCGGCCATGACGTTCCACAGCAATCGGTCCATAATCCCTGGTCCAGGTATCATTGAGAGGCATTTCAATGACCTCAAACAGGGAGGAATCAAGTTCACTTAAATGCCGACGGGCAGAAGCTTCGGAAGAAGCGAGGACAACAACGAATTCTCCAGCCTCCGTAAATGCTTTTATCAAAGCCTTGAACTGCTCTACTGCTTCCGGCAAAATATAATCCCAATCCATTCCGGAATCAGGGAAAGCCACGAGGATGGCCTCCGCACTCTCCCACTCTGCGATAAAACGTGTATCGTTAGTCATTTATTAACCTGTGAATAATATGTATGAGCGGCCTACGCCTCATCTCCCGCTATTGAAAACAGCCTTGGAAAATTATGCAAATCTACAAAAGTTAATTCAATTAAACACAATGGAGTCCTGCGTTTCGTGGAAAATTATTAAATTTGCAGATTATAGAAAGGGTTCAAATAGATGATTGAGCAATCATTGAATTCTGGAAAAACAACCAAGCAAGGATATATAATGAGCGACGCGCTGGTTATCATACCGACTTATAATGAGATCGAAAACATCGGGGCAATCATCGATGCGGTGATGGGCCTTCGGGATGAATTCGATGTTCTTGTGATAGACGATGCCTCCCCCGACGGGACCCAAGAGGCAGTTCGTCAAAAGATAGAACAGTATCCCGGCCGGGTCCATCTGGAGACACGGACTGGGAAACTCGGACTTGGAACGGCATATATTCACGGGTTCAAATGGGCTCTTGACAAAGGATATGGCTACATGATAGAGATGGACGCCGACTTCTCCCACAATCCGGAAGACCTGCCGAAGCTTTATCATGAATGCCGCGACAAGGGAGCAGATGTAGCCATCGGGTCCCGATATATATCGGGGGTCAATGTTGTCAACTGGCCAATGGGGCGGGTTCTCATGTCATATTTCGCGTCAGTATATGTCCGCCTCATCACAGGGATGCCCTTGCGCGACTCGACCGCCGGATTTGTATGCTACAGGGCGAAAGTGCTCCGGGAAATGAATCTGGATAAGATCCGGTTCAAAGGATATGCCTTCCAGATCGAGATGAAATTCAAGGCCTACTGCAAGAAGCTGAAAATTGTAGAGGTGCCGATCGTGTTTGTCAACCGTCAGTTGGGGGAATCCAAGATGAATTCCAGCATATTCGGGGAAGCGATATTTGGAGTCATCAAACTGAAACTGGCAAGCATTTTCCGGAAAAAGGATTTTTCTTAACACAATGAAAGTATTGAAATTCGGAGGCACTTCGGTCGGAACAGTCGAGAGCCTACGCAATGTAAAAAATATAGTTGAAAGTCTGACGGACCCGGCTATAATTGTCGTATCTGCCCTGGGAGGGCTGACCGACAAGCTTATAGCCACTGCTCATCTCGCTGCCTCGGGAGACCCCGGATATGAATCTGAGGTCGAAGCCATGGCCGAGCGTCATTATGTCATCATCAGGGAGCTTGTCCGGCCAGAGCTTCAAGAGGAAATTGAGGCTACCGTGCGCGCATTCCTTGATCAGCTGGCTGATGTCTACCGAGGATTGTCGCTGATTCGGGATTTACCCGAAAAATCGATGAATCAGATAGTCAGCTTCGGGGAAAGAATGTCGTCGGTCATAGTGGCGGGAATTCTTTCCGGGGCAAGACACTTTGATTCCCTCGAATATATCAAAACCGAAAAATGGTTTAATCGGGACATAGCTGACCGGAGTCTGACGGAGGAGCTTATCAAACAGAAATTCGGCGAACATCCGGAAGGGATATGCGTAGCCGGAGGGTTTATATCCCGAGACCGGGACAGCGGCGACATCACCAACCTCGGACGTGGAGGGAGCGATTATACAGCCGCCCTGATAGCAGCCGCCTTGGATGCGGAGGAGCTCCAAATCTGGACGGATGTCGACGGTTTTATGACTGCTGATCCGAGAATTATCAAGGGGGCACATGTGATTCCAAGAATGTCGTTTATCGAAAGCATGGAGCTATGCTCTTTCGGGGCTAAGGTCATATATCCGCCGACGATATATCCCGTGTTTCATAAAAATATCCCCATCAGGATCCTCAACACCCACAACCCCACTGCTCCCGGGACTCTGATTAGAGAAACAGAAAGCGAAAATCAGCCGGGAGTTCGCGGAGTATCCTCTGTCAAAAGGACGTCAATGATCACAGTGGAAGGGGATCTGACGGCGAATGTTGCGGCTATCAATTCGAGGACCTACAATGCAATGGCGCGCCATGGGATAAGCGTATATCTCGTGGCCCAGCCAGGACAGGATGTTTCCTTTTCAGTCGCCATGACCGAAAGTGAAGCTCCGAAAGCATTAAAGGCCCTGGAAGAGGAATTTGCTCCTGAGCTCCAAAGCGGAGAAGTTCTGAGCATCCGGGAGACGGACGACCTTGCAATCATAGCCATTGTGGGGGAATCGATCCGTGAGCTTCATGGCTTAGGCGTCCGGCTCGTCCACACTCTCCAACGCCACGGGATAGAGGTCAAGGCGATATCAGACGGTGCGTCAGAAACAACGATAACTCTCGTAGTGAAGAACGAGGATGTAGACGAGGCTCTCAGGCTTGTCCATGGGGCCTGCTTCTGAAGAGCGCACCAAATCGCGCCGAAAGCGTTATAATAATGAAGAAAATTATCATCTTCAGAAATTATGGATATTAAAAACGCAAAATATGAGATAAGCAGCCCTAATGTGAAAGGCTGTCCGGAGACTGACGTACCTGAATATGCATTCATTGGCCGAAGCAATGTCGGGAAATCCTCCCTGATCAACATGCTGACCAAAAACAAAAAGATGGCCAAGACATCGCAGACTCCCGGAAAAACTTTGCTTATCAACCATTTCAGGATGGACAACGGAGAGTGGTATCTCGTTGACCTACCCGGCTATGGCTTTGCGCTCCGGGGGAAAGAGATGCGCGACCAGCTTCGCAAGATGATCGAAGGGTATATCCTCCACCGCCGTCAGCTCACGCAGCTTTTTGTGCTGCTCGACATACGCCACGATCCCCAGAAAATTGATATGGAATTCCTCAATTGGCTCGGGGAGAATTCTGTTCCGTTCGCAATCGTTTTCACAAAGGCGGACAAACTCAGCAAGGCAGCTGGCGAACGCAATGTTGAGGCTTACAAAAAGGAACTTTTGAAGACATGGGAAGAACTTCCTCCCATATTCATCACTTCCTCCGAGAAGAGCCAAGGTCGTCAAGAACTGATTGACTACATCTACTCGATCAACAAAGAAGTCGAAGAGGAAAAGAAAGAAGAAGCGAAACAAGCAAACGAAACGGCCGCCCCTACTCCCAATACAGAGACGGCCGAAGAGGAGCAATAATACGCCCATATCATTCCACAGACCTAACTAAATGACTCAGATAAACCCGAACAAATTAGCCGGGAAAAAGGGAGAACTAATCCGGTTTGTCCTTGTAGGAGGATTTTGTGCATGCCTTCAATACGGCATGTATGTCGTCTTCCTGCGTGCCGTTGGAGTGACAGCTGTTGTAGCCACATTGATCAGCTACGGGATAAGCTTTGTCGTGAACTTCTTCCTATCCAGCTTCTTTACCTTCCATTCTCAACCAAATTCAAAGCGTGGCCTCGGGTTTACGCTAAGTCATCTTGTCAATATGGGTCTCCAGACAGGATTGGTTGCCATATTCAAAGGATTCATGAACCATACCTTGGCCCTTCTTCCGGCCCTTGCCATTTGCGTCCCCGTGAACTTCATACTCGTACGGACCGTGTTCAGCAGCCGGATATTCATGAGTAAAAAAGAGAGGGAGGAGAAGGAAGCGGCAAGCAGCGGCACCGCAACCACTGCAATTACAGAACAAGCATAATACACAATAACCGACACATGAAAAAAATAGCATTTACAAGCGACCATGCCGGATTTGCCCTGAAGGAGATCCTGAAGGGTTATATGGCAGAAAAGGGATATGAACCCATAGATTTCGGCACATTCAGTGAGGAATCGTGCGACTACCCGGATTATGCTCATCCGGCTGCCCGGGCGGTGGAGAGCGGGGAATGCGCGTTTGGAATCGGGATGTGCGGGACGGGAAATGGAATCACCATGACCCTCAACAAGCATCAGGGAATACGCGCCGCTCTTTGCTGGACTCCTGAGATCTCGGCCTTGGCCAAACAGCATAACAATGCCAACATTCTGACCCTTCCTGCGCGTTTTATCAGCGAGGAGGAAGCCAAGAAAATTGTTGACGCATACCTGGAGGCAGAATATGAAGGGGGACGTCATCAAAGAAGAATCGATAAAATCCCTGTCCAATAAGGGGCGACTCGAGAAATAATGGAAAAGCGAGAAATCGTTATCCGGCTAAAGAATCTGAGATTCTTTGGCCGGATTGGTGTTATGGAGCAAGAACGCAAGGTTGGTAACGAATATGAGGTCAACATCTGCGTGAAGATGAATGGATCGGGTTTCGAGGAGGAACAGCTCACCACTACCCTTTCCTATGCCGATATTTATGAACTTGTAAAAAATATCATGCATCAGGAAATGCTCCTTTTGGAAACAGCTTGCAAACGGATCTGCGAAAGCATAGCTCAAAATAGTGAAAACGTCATCAAGGTCACTGTGGAGATAACCAAATTGGCTGTTCCGATTGAAGGAATTGCCGGGGAATGTTCTGTAGAGTACGTTTTAGACTCCGGGAATTAATAAATATGGATTACTCTAATTCACTAATTAGAAAAAACTTACCAATAGTCCCAAATATTTTTCATAAAAAAGGGTCGAGAAAAATTTGGCAAAGTAAGAAAAAAAGACTAACTTTGCACTCGCAAATCGGAAACGATTGGGTCCGTTAGCTCAACTGAATAGAGCATCTGACTACGGATCAGAAGGTTGCAGG
>CAYZQA010000036.1:0-23185 GCA_964480745.1 uncultured Sangeribacter sp.
ACTTAAAGGCTCAGAGAACCTAAGTATAGAAACAATCTTCAAGATTGAATCTGCATTGGGTTTACAGATTCTTGAACCAGCATTTGCCGTGCGTTAAAGAATTGGAGGCAACAGAATGAAAGATAAGTTAAAATGAACCCTCGGACTCGTGAAGTTGCCTAAATTTAGTAACTTTGTATTATCGAACCCAAAGGGTTTTGACGGCAATGAGAGGTTGCTATTCATATTCTCGGGGATTGTTAGGTTCAATTTATTATTCATACTGATATCCTATGGGAAAAGTTTATACGCCGGAACATATTACGGAGTTGGGTCCGGATGAGATTTTTGTTTTCGGAAGCAATCTGCAAGGACGCCATGCCGGAGGAGCCGCTCGCGCGGCCTACAATAAATTTGGCGCCGTGTGGGGACAAGGAGTGGGCATTCAAGGCCAATCTTACGCCATACCGACTATGCAAGGGGGAGTCGATACCATCAAACCCTATGTTGATGATTTCATCAAATTGGCGCGCGAATGGGACCAGACGACGTTTTATGTGACCCGAATAGGTTGCGGAATAGCCGGTTTCACCGATGAGGAGATCGCCCCACTTTTTGATGAGGCTTACGATCTCTATAATGTTCGGCTGCCCAAATCTTTCTCGGACATAATCGAATGCAACCGCAAAGTGCATGAGCCAGAGAAATAGAACGCCAAGTTATGCTTTATCTTATAGCTGAATCCAAAACTATGATAGGATCGGAAGAAAAAGTTTCTCCCGATCAATTCCAACTTCACGCCCCTTGTTTCGAAGCGGAGGCTGACGCCATAATGCAGCGCATTAAATCGATGACCCCGGAAGAAATCGCCAGCGAAATAAAGGTCAGCCCCGCCATGGCAAACAAAATTTTCAGGATGGCTTATGATTTCCCGTTCAAAGAAAATGGCTCCACCGCAATAGAGTCTTTCACAGGGGTAGTATTCAAAAATCTGGATTATCCCAGTCTTACTAAGGAAGAAAGGGAAAGAGGGAACCGGGACATAAGGATAATCTCGTCTCTTTATGGCTGGTTGAAGCCGGAAGACATTGTCAAACCATATCGACTTGAATTCACCTCCCCACTCGGACCCGACGGCTCGCCGCTCTATTCCTATTGGAGAAAGTTGGTTACAATCCGGTTGGTAAAATACCTGAAGGAAACAGGGACGACAGCCATCATCAATCTGCTGCCCGGAGATGCTGCCAAATGCATTGACTGGAAACTTGTTAAGAGATTTGCAAAGGTATGGAAGGTTGATTTCAAGGAGGCAGAGGGAGATTCCTTCAAGACGCCGGCTGCGGGAAAATTGAAGGCCATGCGGGGAAGCCTTCTCAGGGAAGTGTTGAAAACGAATCCCAAGACTCCCAAAGATATGCAGGGTTTGGAAACCGACTCATTCATTCCCTTGGCAGAGTCAGATTATCCCGACCGCATAACCTACCAATGTTGAAATTCCACACTACACTCTAAAAACATTTTTTACATGTATCACTATGGCGAATAAGATGGGCCCATTAATGATTTTGTTTCTCCTGTTGGTAGGATTCAATATGAGAGGGGCAGCCGCCGCAGATAAGAATGACTCTATTTTTAAAGTGCTTGACACGGAAATCAGGTTGCGACCATCCTATTCTGAAAAGAAGGAGGCGAAAATCGATGCCGTCAAAAAAGAATACAGGAATGCCCTTGCTTATGATGGCCGCTTTGAAGCAGCCATAGACCTTTTCAACGAATACCGCTGCTACCAATCGGATTCCGCCTATCGTTACGCGCTTCTATTGCAAGAATTGGCCGCTAAAGAAGGTGATAGGAGAGGGGCGGCAGTTGCAGACTTGGCCTTGATGGATTATTACACCTCCGTCGGGTTCTTTAAAGAGGCGTCCGAAATCAAAGGCAAAATCAACCGGAACGTGCTCCCGGAAAAATATCTGCCCCATTACTACAATCTCTGCAATCGATACTTCCAGAATATCGGAGGATATGTCGGGGGCCATAAGACGTTGTTAGGTGGGGAATACAATCGCGCCAGGCTTTCTTACTTAGACTCGTTGATATCGGTGCTCAGTCCGTCGAGCGGCGCTTACCACATTGCGGTCCTGGAGAAGAATCAGATCCTGAATCCATCTAACCGGGAGGCGATCGCGGAGCGACTGAGAATACTCAGCCGTTATGAGTTGACGGATCATGAAAAGGCCGTGCAATACTCTTTGCTGGGACGAAGCGAGATGGAGATCACCACTTCGGGAGTAGAAACTAACGAAATAGTCCTGATTCCAACAGGGAACCCGGACAACAAATGGGTTGTCACTGGAAGCGGTATGTATACAGTCGTAATTGATGGCAACGACCATACAATATGAGTAGAAGCTAAAAACTAAGCTTATGGATAAAAAACAGTTCTTTATAATCAGTGCGCTTATCGGGCCTATGGCAATTGCATCAGCGAAGCCTATAGAGGTTTCCTCTCCGGATGAAACTGTTAAATTGGCTTTTGATGTGCGGGACGGCAAGCCGGAGTATTCTGTTTCGCGAAAGGGCAAGGTCATTCTCAACCCTTCCCGTCTTGGATTGAAATTGAAGGATATGCCCGATTTCGAGAAAGGATTCTCGGTAAAATCGATCGTCCGCGACACTCATTCTGAAACATGGACGCCCGTTTGGGGAGAGGAATCAGAGATCCCCAATAACTACAATGAACTCCGGGTTACTTTGACTCAGAAGAAAATTGCACCCGGACGCACGATGGATATCGTTTTCAGAGTTTTTGATGACGGGGTAGGATTTCGGTATGAATTTCCCTCGCAAACTTCGCTCCGGGACTTCGTCATCATGGATGAGTTGACTGAATTTGCCTTCAACGAATGTCCGACGACTTGGAGTATTCCTTCCGAAGGCTACCGATTCTATGAAGCATTGTTCAGGGAAATGCCGCTTGACAGCATTGGAAAGGTTTCCACTCCGCTTACAATCAGATGTTCTGATGGGACTCACATGGCAATCCATGAAGCCAATCTGACAGATTATGCGGCAATGAATCTGCAAGCCACTCCCGGCAGCAACTCGCTCCAGGCTTCCTTGACCCCGTGGCAAACTGGAGAAAAGGTATTCGTGTCCGAGACTCGCGTATCCCCTTGGCGAACGGTTATCATCGCTGACAATGCCGGAGATATGGCCCTTAGCAGGATAATGCTCAACCTCAATGAACCATGTGCAATCGAGGATGCTGCGGAGTTTTGCAAACCTCAGAGGTATCTCGGAGTCTGGTGGTGTTATCACATGAAGACTGCCACATGGGAAGCAGGTCCGCGCCACGGCGCTACAACGGAGAATGTTAAACGATACATGGACTTTGCCGCACGTAATAATTTTGGAGGAGTTCTGGTTGAAGGCTGGAATCCTGATTGGGCAACCTGGAATTTTGATTTCACCCGGCCTTACGATGATTTTGACATTGCGGAACTGAACCGATATGGCAATGACCTCGGAGTGGCGCTGATCGGCCATCACGAGACAGGAGGCCGAATCTCCAATTATGAGAATCAGATGGAGGAAGGGATGAAGCTCTATGCCGACAACGGAATGCATTATGTAAAGACCGGTTATGTTGGGGACATGCTTGATGACAAGGAACTCCATAGCAGCCAATTTGGAGTCCGTCATTATCGGAAGGTGATTGAGACGGCAGCCAAGCATAGGCTCGCTATTGACAACCATGAGCCGGTGATGCCGACCGGCCTTCAACGGACTTATCCAAATCTCATGACGCAGGAAGGAGTTCGCGGGCAGGAATATGATGCGTGGAATCCCGAAGGTGGTAATCCTCCCTCCCATACTGTCACTCTTCCATTCACGCGCGGCTTGGCAGGTCCGATGGATTTCACCCCCGTCACTTTCCGATTCGAGAATCCTGTGGTTCCTCAGACCCATGTCAATACGACCCTTGCCAAGCAGCTGGCCCTATTCGTGATTCTTTACTCTCCGCTCCAGATGGCTTCGGATGAGATTGAGAATTATGAAGCAAATCCCGGGCCTTTCCAATTCGTTTGCGATTGCCCGACGGATTGGGACCAGACTTGCTATCCCGAAGCGGAAATTGGCAAATATGTTACAGTCGCCCGCAAGGGAAAAGGGGAGGATTCATGGTATATCGGAAGTGCAACTGGCGATGAAGCTCGTACGGCCCACATCGAACTTTCCTTTCTGGATGAAGGAGCGCGTTACCGCGCAACCATCTATCGGGACGGCCCTGAAGCCCATTATGACACTAATCCTTATCCTGTCTTAATTGAACAGCAGGAAGTCAATTCCGGAACAATCCTTGAAATCCCTCAGGGGAGAAGTGGAGGATGTGCAATCAAGATTGTAAAAATTTAACCCTTACGTTCCAATAATCTCGGCTATCATTCCAATAATCCCGGCTATCAAGAGTGAGAAAAGGTTCAAGAACCCATAAGTGTTGGTTTTACAGTTAGCTGAGGATGGAGAGTAACCAGTAGCTCCTGAAAGAACGGAGAAGAGGTTTATTCTCGTTGCATGGCGCGCCTATTTACAAAATTAGGTGCGCCATCTCTTATTCTAATAATCAAGAAGTTAAATAGAATAAAATTACGATTAACGAATCAAACCCCGCTGTTTCCGGTTTTGAATTATAGCAAAAAACGCTTAACTTTGCAGAGCAATTCACAAAGAGTTGCCAACAAATGATCCCTAACAAAGACACGTATTCCTTATTGCCAATCCCCGCCGTAATGAGCTGGGGACATCTTGAAAATTGGAAAAGCACAGGCTGCTGATCTGCCTCTCGACAGGAGGGCAACCTCTTTATGGCCTTAGTTCGTTAGGCCAGTTATAAACATTTCCGATGTGTCGGACTATGTCCCCCGCAAACTGAAGCCCTGGCTTTTTATCTTCTTTGTCCTGATAGTCCAATTTTCCGGAGGTCTTTATCTTGCGGCTGTCACGGATATGGTTGGCACAACTGCGCTCATGCAGGAAGACATTCTTATGGCCGGATATGCCTCTCTTGTCGGGATGGCAATTAATTTTGCCGTGATGTTCCGGATAAAGTTCCGGTTTTCAGCACGCACTCAGCTTCTCGTTTGCGGCATAGTTCTTTTAGCCGCAACCTTCACTTACTTCACCTTTGCCCTCCGCAAATGGTCTTACCGGACGATGACGGCCATCGGGTTTCTTTTGGCTGCCATCTATCTGGCCTGGTTTTATTTCTTCATCGATTATGGCATAGAGAAAACGGAACTCTTTCTTCCCTTGTTTTTCAGGGGAGCAGGCTCGGTTATCATATCGATTGTCTATCTGACCTCGATTGTCCAAAGCGGCTTGCCATTCACTGTCTTCCCGCAGGCGCTTACCATCAATGGGTTCACAGGGGCAGTGATGGGAGCTGCCTTTGGTCCGGCTGTGATAGGGGAGTTGTTCCGCAAGGTAATGGCCAGGAATTTCTCTCTTCTTTCCGTGGACGCAGTTGACTTTAACCCTGCCATGGCCCATATCCCATTTATGGAACTGTTTGGAACCTTGAATCGCCAGGCTCTTATTGTCAGCATAAAAGAGATCTATGGCCTATTGCTGATGATAGCCGTTTGCGCTATTTTTGTGATTCTTTTTGGATTCCGTTCAGTCCGTCCGGAAGCCATATTCCCGAAATGGCGGTCTATTCGCCGTGGGATCAAACGCCTGGTCAGGACAAGCGCAGATGGCGCATGAATGTCCCGGCAAATGGGCGCTTCCCTATTTCAACGAAGCCAATTGAATCGTAGAGATGTCTCGCCCGATCATTTTCATCATCACAAAGCAGACCGAGGGGTTTCCCTGTGAGGTCTGCTTTTTTCTTTGCATCCATAATCAGCTTCATCCCAACGCCCATACCTCTGAATTGAGGCAATGTCATTAGCGTGTCGAGGTAAAACTCATCCGAATCACACTCCTCCGGATATTCCTCTATTTCTTTTTCACTCAATCCCCATCCCAATTTATCATTGGCTTCTTTAAAGAATGACCTTCTTAAGTTTTTTAGTTCGCCTCCGTCATAGCTGATGCAGACTCCGGCAGGAATGCCTGAGGAAGTGCGGGCTATCCTGGAGTTCAGATAGGAATATTGAGAATCTGTGCGGCGGGCGAGACGAGTGAATAATTCGTGGAGTTCCCGTCTGGAGATTTTATCTCCAGCCAGATTGTCTGCAATTTCCTCACCGATGGCCTCAATTATGGCTTGAGCTATCAGAGGGGCATCCTTAGGACTTGCGGGATAGACCTTTATTTCTTCTGTATTCATGCGATAAATAAATAATTTCATTCAGGACAATTGGTTGGAGACTCTGTGTCAGGGGAGGTAGGCATAGTTTTCTTTCTCGGAAAGGATATGTATCTCTCATAGTAAGCCATGAGAAGGGATGTAACCGGCAACGCGATAATCATGCCGATTATTCCGAGCAGACTTCCCCAAACTGAAAGCGAAAGCAATATGACGGCAGGATTCAATCCCATTTCCTTGCCCATTATGTGGGGAGTAAGAATATAGTCACATATTGATTGACTGATAAGGTAAACCAGCAGCGATTTGCCAAATAGGGCCAGAAAAGTTTCCGAACCGCCGAACGAATAAATGGCGCAGATTATCGCGACCGGGATCAACGTCACGTATTGGAAATATGGAATCATATACAGGATCCCGACCAGCAACCCCATCGGAATAGCAAGAGGAAGGCCAATGATAGAGAAACCAATGCAGTAGAACACGGCTGCGCATAATGCCACAAGCCCTTGACCTCTGAAATAATGGTTCATATTGATTTGGACATCCCGGACAACTTCCAGTCCTTTATCCCTGTATTTGTGAGGTATGATCAGTTTGAATCCCCTCGCAATCTGAGGATAATCTATCAGTATGAAAAGGACGTAAATAACTGTCAGAGCCCAACCTAAAACTTCCATTATCACGGAGATCGATTCTGAAAGTAGGGAAGTCCCTTTGCTAATCAAGGTTCCTATATGGAGTTCAGACAATTGCCTGCGAATCATGTAGGGACTGATATATTGCTCGATCCAGTTGATCAAGGTCATATATTCAGGAGGAAGACGCCGTTTGCCCGTGGAAACATCATGGATGATTTTCCCCAATGAGTCAAGTTCTTCAATGACGGATGGAAGAAAAAAATAGATGATGGCCCCTACGATTATGATAACTTCTATAATAGTAAGTATAGAGGAGAAAATTCGGCCCTTTTCATGCAGAATCCTCCGGTTGAAATCAACAATAGGTTGAAGCATATAGGCTATGAAGCACGCCACAAAGAAAGGAAGCAGGACATCACTCAGATAGCCCACCAGGAAAATCAGTCCTGTTGCTATGCCGAGCCCGATAATGAGTTTCATTATGCGGTCTATATTCCAGTAGAGAGGGGATTTCAATTCATTCATATAAGATGGGTTATGAAGTTGTCTAAATTTATTTTTTTATTAAGATTTCGTCAGGTTTTAGAGCAGATTTTCCTTCATGAAGAAGGAGCGATGCGGGCATCGTGACTGATGAATGAAGGAAAAGATGCCTAAAAGATGGCGGAATATTAATAAAAAGAAATAATGGGTTAACATTTCATAATAATTTTTAGATTTCGAAAATAAGTTTAGACAACTTCTAAGTCTCATCCTGACAATAAATGACGTGATGGACTAATTTGCCTTGTGGAATCGTTATTATACTTGTGGAATCGTTATTATATAGGATATGCTCCTATACTTTATAACCACCTACACGCAAAAATTATTAAAGGACCATGAAAATATTCTATAATAATCTTCTTCCGGTCGGGAAGAAATTCTCAGCGATTAATTTGTTTGGATGCCTATTCGTTAAAGAAGGGGTAAGGCTGGATCCAATCCTCATGAATCATGAACGCATTCATTCGGCCCAGATGAAGGAACTGCTTTGGATTCCCTTTTATCTGCTCTACATTGCGGAATGGTTAATTAAATTGGTAAAGTGGAGGGGAGATTCTTACCGTGCATACAAGGATCTTTCTTTTGAAAAAGAAGCTTATGAGAATGAAAACAACCTCCAGTATCTGCCTAATAGAACTCTATTTGCTCATTGGAAAAGAGGGATAGCAAAAAAGAGGGATAGCAAAACATGAAAAGGACCAGTAAGAAACGTCTATTCGGAATAGCAATAGGCTTTTTCGGGATTATCTGTCTTGTGACGGCAATTTGCTATGCGGTTGTCTCGCTTAATGCTGAAGGGAAGACATTCGATAAAACGGAAGAGATTCCCTATAACACTTATGGGCTATTGCTTGGGACATCCATCTATACTCCTTTTGGCGACCCGAATCCCTATTTCATAAATCGGGTTGATGCAGCCGCAAAGCTATATAAAGCAGGGAAAATCCGGTATCTGATCTGTAGCGGGGCCACTTATAAATACAATGATGATGGGACTCCCAAAAGATTGGGTTGCGACGAGCTGCGTTCCATGCATGATTCTCTGATTGTGCGGGGCGTTCCCGACAGTATCATCACTTTAGATTATGAAGGCCTCCGGACTTTAAACTCTGTAATGAAGGTCCATGATGTCTATGGGATTGATTCCATAACAGTCATTTCTCAGAAATTCCATAATGAACGTGCGATTTATCAAGCCGATAAAATCGGGCTCCAAGCCATAGGATTCAATGCCGAACATTCGCCCGTTTGGTGGCATCGTGGAAAAACAATGTTCCGGGAATTGGGCGCAAGAGTGAAACTTTTCATAGATTTTGCGCTAAACATCAAGCCCCAATTTAAACCCTCTTCCAGACGCCCATTACCTCCCGAGAAATCAGCAGGTTATCCCTCTTCTGAAATATCAACTGACAGTATCCGGATTGGCAATCCCTGAGCGTAACGTTAACATTTTTTATAGACGATAAATTTAAACTTATTTTTTTCAGAAGCGTCTTATCTACAAAATCATCACGATTCGCTCGGGCAATCTGACAGCTGAAGGATTTGAATCTCAGGTTGAAATGCAGAGATGGTTGTCAAAGCGTGTTACGTGACAAATTGAAAATTTAATATTTATAAGATATGATGAAGAAAGTATTAAGCATCGCCCTCGCTTCGATGGCTCTCCTCTCGCTCAGTGTTAATGCTCAGACAACGTCTGGAACTGGTGAAAACACCAAGACTAAGACCGAGCAGTGCGCAAAGAAAGATTGCAAAGATAAAAAAGACTGCAAGGACAAAAAGGAGTGCAAAGACTCCAAGGATTGCAAGAATAAGAAAGAATGCTGCAAGGGTGAGGCTGGAAAGAAAGGTAAAGACGGCAAACCCGGACAGAAAGGTGACAAGCGTGGCGGAAATGCAGCCCAAGCTCGTTTTGCTCAGGAAGAGTCTTACGATTTCACCACTCTCAATCTGACCCCCGAGCAGACCGCCAAGGTTCAGGCTCTCAATGAGGCCACTGCCCAGAGCCGTCGCGAGCAGATGCAGCAGCTTCGCGAGGAGCGCAAGGCTCAGAAGGATAGCCTTAAGGCTGCCAACAAGGAGCTTCGTGCAGAACGCCGTGACTTCAACAAGGAAAACCGTCAGAAGTATCTGAAAGATCTTCGTGTGATTCTTACTGAAGACCAGTATGTCCAGTTCCTTGAAGATAACTACACTTCCCAGAATGGTCGCGGCGCTGGCGTAAATGCTGCTCGCGGAATGCGTCCCGCCGACAAAAGCGAGGTTGCAAAGAAGCGCATTGATAACGGAATGGTAAAGGCTTCCAAGGAATACAAAAAGCTTGATGGCAAAGATGCCAAAGGCAAACCCGCAAAGAAGTAACAAATGTTATTAAAGCCGGCTTCGCGCTTGGCTATAATCAAGTCCTGTCGATTTTCGGCAGGACTTTTTTCTTTGTTTCCTATGAATGCCTCTGATTATTTTGTAATTTTGCAGTATCGCTTAACGTCTCCTTTAACCTCTCCTTTTTATAAACCTCTCCTCTTTAATATTAGTTATTATGAAGCGTCACGGTCGTAATTTTCTCTTCTTGGCTATTCTGTCTGCATCATTCGCATGGGGATTTGCTGAATCTTCTTTGCCAGTGGTTGATATCCTCGGCAATAAGTATTATATATACAAGTCTCAAAAGGGGGAGTCTCTTTTCAAAATCGCTAAAGAAAACGGCTGGGATGAATCCGTGTTGCTGAAACTTAACCCTGAGGCTGTATCGCCACTTCCTAAGGATTTCACTATCTATTATCCCGTCGATAATCTTGAGGGTTCTTCTCTTCCTATAGTTTCTCAAAATGAGGTTGGCTTGGCTGCCTCCGATGGCGATAAAGGGGGCAGTCGGTATACGATTAAGCCTGGCGACACGCTTTTTGCTCTTGCTTCCAGTAATTCCACAACTGTGGCGGAGATCATGCGTCTGAATCCCGGAGTTTCGGAGCGAAATTTCAGAGCAGGCGACACAATCATCCTTCCCGCTCCCGGAAGCGGAGTGAAGATTGAAGAAAAGGAAGTGGAGGAAACGACCTTAAATGGATTCTCTAAATATAAAGTCGGTAAGGATGAGTCCTGGAGCGGGGTCTCAAGAAAAACCGGAGTCTCTGTCGAACGGCTGAAAGAGGCGAATCCCGGAATCTCCCGGCTTAAAAATAAAATGGTGATTTCTATTCCAATTGTCGAGACCGTTACTGAAGTCAGGGCTGTAGAGACAAAGGATCCGAGAGAGGAATCAGCCGAAGGAATAAAGGAAATCTACGCAGAAGTCCATAAACTGTCTGATAATGTTGGACGTGACACACTGCGCGTCGCTATCGTTCTCGCCGAACCTTCCGCCCGTAAGGACCTTGAATTCTCCCGAGGATTCCTGACAGCCCTATATCATCTGAGAGGGGAGGGGAAACCTGTTTCGCTCAAAATTGTCGACGGAACTGATAAATCCACTGATATCATTACCTCTCTTGACGAATACAAACCCTCCATTGTCTTCTCGTCCGCAGATAAGAATATTCCCTCATACTTGGGCGAATACTCCCGTGTGAGTTGCACTCCGACGGTCAATGTCTTCGATGTGAAAAACGATTTTTATCTCTCCAATCCCTATATGATTCAGCTGACAACGCCTTCCGAGGAGTTCAACGCCTCCATTGCGGAGTATATTGCTGATCGTTTTGGCGACAGGACATTGGTGTTTGCCGGTCAGGAAGACTCTGACGATGCCCTCGCGGCAGCCCTGCGAGCTGTCTGGTCTCCAGGAAAATTGATGGCTGTTACGACCGAGCATATCTCCGACTTCCCTCTTTCTGATAGTTCAAAGATTCTTGTCTATGGCAATCCTATTAAGAAAGGGGAGGTTTCATCATTGCTTGAGGCCGTGGAAGGGTTGAAAGAGATGCATCCTTTGGCCGATATTGCCGTTATCGGACGTCCAAACTGGATTGTTTTTGACGAATCCCTTTCCGAGCATTTTCACAAGGCCGGCGTCTTGATCCCCTCCAGATTCTATTATGACCCCAAGAGTCGTCAGGCCTCATCTTTTGAGGCCCTCTATAGAAATCTCTTCTCACGGGCCCCGCAAAACACATTCCCTATGTATGCCCCCTTCGGATATGACGCGGCTATCTATTTCGTTGAGGGCTTGCTGAAAACGGGATATGACATCAACAGGATTCCTGATTCTTCGGATGGCGTCCAAAGTGATTTCAGCCTGAAGAGAGACAATTCTTGGTCGGGGCTGATGAATCCCGTGGTTTACTTGGTTGAGTTCACTCCGTTTGGCACCATCGAGAAAAATAAAGTTAAATGAAAAGAATCAAAGGCATTTCTTGGTTTCATAAATCCGCATTTATCCTTGGGGGGATTCTTGGGCTTGCCGATCCGGCAGGAGCCCAGACTCACTACGATGCGAACATATCATTCGGAGCTCATGCCGGGGTTGATTTGTCGCGTGTGATGTTTACGCCCGGGGTTGACCAGACTTTCCTTGTTGGTGGAACGGCAGGTGTGATGTTTCGATATATTGAAGAAAATCACTTCGGCTTTATCGTGGAGGCTAACTATAGCCAACGGGGTTGGAAAGAGGATTTTGAGGATGCTCCTTTTCAGTATTCCAGAACGGCAGATTTTATCGAGATCCCTTTCCTTGCCCATATTTATTTCGGCCGGAGGGGTAGATTCTTTATAAATGCCGGGCCATCGGTCAGTTTCTTTGTGCGTGAATCCACATCTTCCAACTTCAATTATGCAGAAGTGGCATCCGTTCCCGATTTTCCGCGACGCACAACTTATCAATACACTATGCCGATAAATGCAAAGGTCGATTATGGTATTTCAGGCGGCCTCGGAGGAGAGTTCAGTATCGACCGTCGCAACGCAATCAGCCTTGAAGCACGCTTCTATATGGGCCTTGCAAATCTGCTAAAGTCCGGTCGCTCGGAGGCAATCCGCGGATCGAATCCAATGACAATCTCAATTACTGCCGGCTATTGGTTCCGCATAAAATAACATTAAGCCATACAAAATAATGGACTCATCAGGGTAACCCCGGGATGAGTCCATTATTTTGTATAGAGTTTATCTCTTTGTATAGAGGATAATCTATGGGATAGGGTCAATGGTAAAGAATAAGAAATGTGAAATAGAGTGCAACTGCCGGAACAACCATCAACAGAGAGTCAATGCGGTCCAGAATGCCTCCGTGCCCCGGTATGAGGTGACCGGAGTCCTTGATGTGAAGGCTTCTCTTGAACATAGATTCGACAAGGTCTCCCCATGTAGCAAATACAGTCACGATTACTGCCAATCCAAACCAGACTCCGTAGCCTCGGTTAAAGACTGCCATGTCAAAGAAATTGTCAAGCCATGTTCCGAATGCCCACGCTGCAATTAGGTTGAAAACGAGGCCTCCGAAAAATCCTTCCCAAGATTTCTTGGGAGATAATCTCTCAAACAACCGGTGTTTCCCAATCGAGCTGCCTACAATAAAGGCTCCCGTATCGTTAATCCATATCATCAGGAAGACGGCAAGAAGGAGCCAGGGCGACAACAGATATGCAATCGCCACCATGAGTCCCATGGGAAGCCCGATGTAGATTTGCATCAACATCGACTTGGAAAGATCTGCCACAGGGGTCTGGCTGCGGGTATACAACTCCAGAACGAATCTGCAAATGATGATGGCGATCCAGATTATCAGGGGAAAGATCTCGAAGCCAAAACAGAGCGTAATGCAGCCGATGATATCGAGCAATAGGGTAGGAAGGAAGACTTTGCCTTCTCCTTTGCAAATGTTGGCAAATTCAACCCCCGCGAGGATAGAAAACAAAACTGCAAGCCCCAAGATTCCGGGCGCGCCGATGATGACGGCCAAAACAATAAGACCGCAGTAGACAAGTCCGGAAGCTGACCTGACAAGAAGTTTTTTTATATCCATTTCTTCTTTTCAGACAATAATTTATTTTCTCAGTCAGAGTATTTTTTCTCAGTCAGAATATTTATTGAGATTGATACCCGCAATTTTATTCCCGTGACCCTTTACGAAGTCGAGGATTGCACTCCTTTCCTCAGATTCGAGAACATCGGCCTCGATTCGGCGAAGGGCGTTGAACACTGACGTGTTGGATTGATACAGGTGTCGGTAGCACTTGGCTACCTCGTCAATGACTTCCTCCGGGAACTTCCCCTTGCGCATGACGAACGCATTAACTCCCGAATAGACAATCGGGTTATGAGCCATGACCACATAGGGCGGGACATGATTATTGACTCGGCAACCTCCCTTTATCAGGCACCATTTCCCAACTTCACATTTCTCATGAAGAAGAGAAGCAGACGAAAGTATTGAATAATCTCCGACTCGGCATGAACCGGCGATTTTCACGGAATTTCCAACTACGACATAGTTCCCAATCTCGGAATCATGGGCGATATGGCTTTGGGCCATTACAAATGAGTTGTTTCCGATTCGGGTTGCCCCTCCGGCATGGATGCTTCTGTTGATGATCACATGCTCTCTGATTGTATTATTATTCCCAATGACAACATAACTCTGTTCTCCCTTCCAGCGGAAATCCTGAGGAGTGGCAGATATAATGCAGCCGTCATAGAAAACATTATTGGAACCAATTCTGGCGCCAGCAAGAATGCTGACATGAGGCGATATTTTGCAGCCATCCCCAATTTCTACATCACGGTCGATATAAGCAAAAGCGCTGATGGTTACGTCCTTTCCGATTTTTGCATCTTCATGGACAAATGCGAGTGGACTGATATTAGACATAGTTCTGAGGTTTTATTATTGGGGCGCAGAAGCGGTTTCACCCCCTTCTGCGCATAGTATTGATTAATCAACGGCCGCCTCCGGCTGCCTGATATATGTTTATCAAGGCTGTGACCCGGTTATGCCAGCAATTCAGACTGGAAAGTTGGGCCGACAATAGACTTGACTGCGCCGTGAGCACTTCAAGATATGTCGTACGCTGGTCCAAAGTTAATAATTCCTGCGTATATTCCACAGATTTTTCCAATTTATCTATCTGTTTAAGCACATATTGTTGCTTTTCCAGATTAAAATTGTAAGTAGCGAACGCATTGCTTACATCGGAAGCTGCGGAAAGCACTGTCTGTTCGAATGTGTTCATGGCTTGCTTTTGTTGCAGTTTGGCTGCTTCAAGCGTGGCTATGTTCTGACCGCGTGAGAATATCGGTGCTGCCAAGGAGCCCGCAAGCTGAACAAACCATTTGCCTGGATTGGTTATCATTGATCCGAGAAGGTTCGTAAATCCTCCTTGGGATGATATGGTCAACCCGGGATAGAAAGCTGCGCGAGCAGAGTTTGTGGTGTAATACGCTGCTGCCAATTTCCGTTCGGCTGCCCGGACATCCGGTCTGACTCCCAGATAGGATATGGGAAGGCCGGCAGAGAGGTCCACAGGGAGTTCGAACGTAAGGTCCGAAGTGACCTCATAGGAGGGCTGAGGATATTCATGTAGAAGCAAAGCAAGAGTGTTCTGCATCTGCCGGATTCCGTTCTCAATGTCGGGAATAGACGCCATGATGCTCCAATAGTTAGCTTCGCTCTGGACAACCGCTGCCTCATTGACCATCGCCGCCTCTTTCATCAGCTTCATTGATTCGACCTGATCCTTCCAGATCTCCGATGTTCTCTTCGACAGGTCGAGCTGTTGGTTGAGAACGACGAGGGCGTAGTAACAATTTGCAACTCCGCAGATAATCTGCGAACGTACGCCCGCTGCATAATCCGCCATCATCTCAACGGAAACCTCTGCGCCACGCTTCCTGTTCAGGATCTTTCCGAACACATCGATTTCCCAGGATATGCTGAGCGGGATAGAATAACTCCACCCTGACGAAGGAATATTCTGATATTTCGCCGTCCCTCCGTTAGGACTGAGGGCAACTGCGGGGAAGTAGCTGAGTTTCGCTCCCTTAAGCTGGGCGCGAGCAACATCAACATTCAGGCGGGCGTTCTCAAGATCTTTGTTGTTGTCAAGTGCCCGCTGGATATAGCCCTGCAGAAGAGGATCTGTAAAGACCTGTTCCCATGAGAGGAAGGGCAGACCGGTGGAATCCGCCGCCTCAACCGATTCCGCATATGCCTTAACATATGCGTTGTCGGTCGGGAGTTCATATTTTTTATAGATATGGCAACTGCTAAGGCTTAAAGCCAGAATAGCGGCTGCCGCTATTTTGATTGATTTATTCATGGTCGATGCTATACTGTTCGATTTCCGATTCAATGTTAGAATTGTCTTTATCTTCCCATTTCACGGGAGTGATCTTCTCCTGAAGCATCTGGAACGCAACGAAGAGCGCCGGGACGACAAGGACCTGCAGAATCATACCGATCAACATACCTCCAATCGCGCCCGAACCTAATGCCCGGTAACCATTTGCGCCTGCTCCGGTAGCGAACATCATAGGCAACAGACCAATGATCATCGCCAGTGAGGTCATCAGGATAGGACGAAGTCGGGCTGAGGCTCCAAGGATCGCAGCTTTAATGATGCTGACACCGGTCCTACGTCTCTCGACTGCAAACTCCACGATAAGGATTGCATTTTTAGCTAACAGACCGATAAGCATGATGAGGGCAATCTGAAGATAGATATTGTTGTCTATTCCCATAAAGCGGGCGAAAATAAACGTACCCATAAGTCCGAACGGAACTGAGAGGATGACCGCCCATGGAAGAAGGTAACTCTCATACTGAGCTGAAAGAAGGAGATATACAAACAGAAGCACAAGACCGAACACATATCCTGTCTGGCCGCTTCCCTGGGATGCCTCCTCACGTGTCAGTCCGGAATAATCATAGCCGAATCCGATAGGAAGTGTCTCTTCCGCCACTTGCTCGATAGCCGCAATCGCCTCACCGCTGGAAACTCCCGGTGCCGGCGAACCAGTGACAGAGATTGAGGTATACATATTGAAGCGGTTGATAAGGTCCGGACCATAGACACGGGTCAGCTTGACAAAGTTATCAATCGGGGCCATCGTCGCTCCATTGCGAACCTTTATCTCGCGCAGAGTCTCAGGAGAAACGCGTGCTTCGGGATTGGCTTGCATCATTACTCGGTAAAGCTTACCGAACTTATTGAAGTTTGAGATATACATACCTCCATAATATCCCTGAAGCGTGGAAAGAATAAGGTTCTGGGTCAATCCGGCCTGTTTGATTTTCGCAACATCCAGTTCCACAAGATACTGAGGGAACGAGGGATTGAACGTCGAATAAGCCATCTGGATTTCAGGACGTGCATTCAGCGCAGCAATAAAGCGTTGGTAAACACTGTAGAACTGGTTGATGTCGCCTCCCGTCTTATCCTGAAGTTTTATTTCGAAACCGTTGGAGACCGAATAACCGGAAATCATCGGGGGCTGGAAGAACATCACACGCCCATCCTTAATCACAGAAACTTTCTGCATCAGCTGGCCGATAATTGCCTGAGAGCCCTCCGTATTCATGTCGCGCTCATCCCATGGCTTCAGCTTGATGATGAAAGAGCCGTAGGTGTTACCTTGGCCCGCAATAAAGCTGTAACCCGTGATGGCGTTTCGGGTCTGTATAGCTGGAATTGTGCCGCAGATACTGTCAATTTTCTGCATAATGGCCAATGTGCGTTCCATGGAAGTGGCAGGGGGCATGTCAACCACACCCATGATTGTTCCCGTGTCTTCATCCGGAACGAGAGCAGTGGCCGTTGTTGACATCAGCCAGACCAATACCGCAACGCTGCCCGCGACAGCCCCGAAACCAATCAATTTATGATTGACAAACCATGTGGTTGCCTTGCTGTAGATTTTCAGAAGCTTATTGAAGACATTGTTGAAAGCGTCGATAAACTCCTTCTGGAACATTCCGATGACTCCAAGGACGGCAACCGCGATTGCAAGGACACTCAAAGTCACGTTCTCGAATTCATACCATCCCAACACGAGGAAGACGACGGCTGCCAAAAGAAGGAGCGATGTGACAATCGGAGGGATGCGGAATTTAAGACGCTTTTTATAAGTCTCTTTCATGACTTCCCCGGCAGCTGTGTAGGATTCCTTCATTCTCTCTTTCAGAGGAACTTTGGATCCGTCGGCCTTGTGGGGCTTAAGGAAGAGGGCGCAAAGAGCGGGGGAAAGCGTTAAGGCGTTGACAGCCGAGAGACCTATTGCCATAGCCATAGTCAGACCGAACTGACGGTAGAAGACTCCCGACGTTCCGCCCATGAAGGATACAGGGATAAACACAAGCATCATGACGAGCGTGATCGAAATCAGCGCTCCCGAAATCTCATTCATGGCGTCAATGGCGGCCTTGCGCGACGACTCGTATCCCTGGTCGAGTTTCGCATGGACCGCCTCCACCACCACTATGGCATCGTCCACCACAATTGCAATTGCAAGCACAAGAGCGGCGAGGGTCAGAAGGTTGAGGGAGAAGCCAAATATATAGAGGAGGAAGAACGTACCGATCAAAGCCACCGGAATGGCAATCATCGGGATTAGAGTCGAACGGAAATCCTGGAGGAAGATAAACACGACAAGGAACACAAGCGCAAATGCCTCGATGAGAGTTTTGACAACCTCATGAATCGATGCGAAAAGGAATTGGTTGACATCCATTGTCGTGATGATGCCGATTCCCTCCGGAGCCTCTTTCTGGAATTGGTCAAGCTGGGCCTGGATTTCATTGACAACCTCAGTTGCATTCGAACCCGCACTCTGCATCACCATCGCGGCAACACCCGTATGCCCATTGGTCGTTGAATTGAAGCCGTATGTGAGTCGTCCAAGCTCTACATCCGCTACATCCCCGAGACGAAGGATTTCTCCATCCGGAGTGGCGCGGATGATAATGTCGGAGAATTCCTTCTCATCCGTCAGACGCCCTTTGTAGCGCATCGTATACTGGAAACTTTGATTTCCCTGTTCGCCGAATGCGCCCGGAGCTGATTCAATGTTCTGTTCTGCAAGCGCAGCCGTGACATCCGAAGGCATAAGAGAATATTGCGCCATTGCCTCAGGCTTCAACCAAATACGCATCGAATAATCCGCACCCATCACCATTGCCTCTCCGACACCGTATACACGCTTGATCGAAGGAACAATATTGATGGCCATGTAGTTCTCCACGAATTCCTGGGAGTATTTCCCGCTCTTGTCATACACGTTGAAGACAAGAAGCATTGACGACTGGCGCTTGCGCGTTGTCACACCGACCTGGTTTACCTCCGCCGGAAGGAAAGCCGCTGCCTGGGCCACACGGTTCTGCACATCTACCGCCGCCATGTCAGGGTCTGTTCCCGGTTTGAAGTAAATCTGAATCTGGGCCGAACCGTTGTTGGCTGCTGTCGAATACATGTAGTCCATGTTCTCGGCCCCATTGATCTGCTCTTCAAGAGGGGCAATCACAGAGTTGAGCACACTCTGGGCATTAGCACCCTGGTATGTAGTGCTGACGCTGATCGTCGGAGGAGCAATATTCGGATATTGCTCGATTGGAAGCGACATAAGTCCAAGCAAACCGAAAATCACGATGAAGATCGAGATCACAGTCGATAGAACCGGTCGCTTTATAAAAAGTGATAAATTCATTTCTTGTTGTTTTAGTCAAGAGTCTGGAGGACGCTTTTACCCCTTTATTTTTTTGGAGTGATAACCATGTTGTCTTTCGCCACAATGCCCACTCCTTCAACTACGACCATATCGCCGGGCTTTAGGCCGCCTGTCACTATATAGTTCTGGCCGTCGCTGTTCTGGGAAACAGTGATGTTGGTGGAATGGATCTTGTTGCTGTCCCCGACAACGTAAACGAATTTCATGTCCTGAATCTCGTAAGCTGCCTTCTGGGGAATAGTGATGGTATTGGAATACGTAGTCGGTATAAGCACCTTACCCGTATTCCCGCTGTGAAGCATTCCGTTGGGATTGGGGAAGATGGCCTTTGCGCTGGCGGAGCCCGTTGAGGGATCAATAACTCCGGAGATGGCGACAATCTTGCCTTCCTTTGCGTAAATCTCTCCATTTGCCAGCTGAAGCTTTACCGGAGGCATGGCCTTGACAGCCTGCGCCAAGCTGCGTTCTCCGTTAAGGGTCATGGCCAGGATATCTTTCTCGTTAATCGAAAAGTCAGCCTGCATGTCGGAGTTGTTGGAGATGATGGTAAGCTGGGTTTGAGGGGATACCAATGTCCCTTCTTTATATGGAAGCGTACCAACGAGTCCTGACACGGGGGCCGTGACCGTCGAATAGGAAAGATTCTTGCGGGCCGAGGTCAAGTTTGCTTGTGTCGCGTTGAGCTGTGCCTTTGCAGAATTGAGCTGATCGACAGAAGTCTGATAGGCAGCCGCGCTGATGATATTTTTATCAAGCAATATCTTGTTATTGTTGGCATTGGTCTGAGCCGTGTTCACCTGGGCCTGAGCCACTGCAACCTGAGCCTGTGCGGCATCAACCGCTGCCTGAAGCTGCACCTGGTCGATGATGAACAAAGTCTGGCCTTTGCTGACGTGCTGGCCCTCTTCAACGCATACCTTGGTCAGGAACCCTGTGGTCTGCGGGCGGATCTCAACGTCATTCTCTCCCTGAAGTGTCGTCGGGAATGCTGATTCAAGCGTGGTGGTTTCTTCTGCCACAGTCATTACTGCCAATTCCGGAGCAGCTCCTTGCTCCTGCTGCTTGTCTGCTCCTCCCTTACAGGACGGGAATGCAATGACAGCTGCGGTTGCGGAAAGCGCAATTGCGGATACTTTTCTGCTTCTCATTTCTATTACGATTGTGAATAATTTTTCTTTCGTGGAATCCTCTGCTTTTGCTTGGAGGAAGTTTTCTTCACGCAAAATTAACAAAAAAATCCCTTTGTATCATCCCTTTTGACCACTGAATGCGTGAATTTGACCAACAATATCCCTTTTTGGAAAACTATTTTTGCTGATTCAGTTTTCAAATATCGCATTGTCCGGGTATCTTAATTTTTGCTTAAAAAGCAAGCCATGTCAGCATTTTTTTCTGACACGGCTTGCCTAAGACGGGGTCTAATTATTTTTCAAATGGGGGAGGGGTGCCAGGGTCGCCGTCATCGTCTCCTTCGGAAACTTTGGGGCTTGTCAATTCCGGATGATGATCAGAGCCGGATGAAGGATGCTGTTCGATTTCCTTCTTCTTGTCGGCCGCCGTCAATTCCATGATTTCATCTGTGCGGGATTTCCATGGCCGTTTCCCAAGGATTTTCTCGACATCATCATGATAAATGACTTCTTTCTCGACAAGCATATCGCGGATCTGATTATGCTGCGAGGCATATTTCCGAAGAATCTCCTTCGCCCTTTCATATTGCTCATTGACAATACGCTTCACTTCCTGGTCGATCACGAGGGCAGTCTCTTCTGAATATGGACGCGTGAAGCCCATGTCCTGACCGCTGGAATCATTATAGTTCAGATTAGGCAGCTTGTCGCTCATGCCGTAGACCTGGACAATAGAGCGGGCGATCTTGGTGCATTTCTCCAAGTCGTCGCTGGCTCCTGTGCCAACCTGGCCGAGGAAAACCTCTTCTGCTGCACGGCCTCCAAGCAAGCCGCAAATCGTGTCCAGAAGTGCTTGCGTCGGGATAATCTGACGCTCTTCGGGGGCATACCATGCCGCGCCAAGTGCGCGTCCGCGAGGCACGATCGTGACCTTTACGAGAGGATTGCCATATTTGGTCATCCACGTAATCGTAGCGTGGCCCGCTTCGTGGGTGGCGATTGCCCATTTCTCTTCGTCAGTGATGATTCGCGATTTCTTCTCCAACCCTCCGACAATTCTGTCAATTGCAGCCATAAAATCGCCCCAGTCAACGGAATCCTTGTTTGCACGGGCGGCGATAAGGGCAGCCTCGTTGCAGACATTCGCGATATCCGCTCCGGAGAAGCCTTGTGTCTGACGCGCCAGTTGCTCGACATCCAGCTTGGCATTCACTTTGATGTTGCGAAGATGAACATTGAAGATTTCGATTCGGTCCGTAAGTTCCGGCAGATCAACATATATCTGGCGGTCAAAACGGCCCGGCCGCAGAAGGGCTTTGTCAAGGATATCGGCCCGGTTGGTGGCGGCAAGACAGATGACTCCGTTATTGGTCTGGAAGCCATCCATTGCCGTCAGCAGCTGGTTGAGCGTATTCTCGCGCTCATCGTTCGAGCCCATGCTCGGATTCTTTCCGCGGGCCCGGCCGACGGCATCAATCTCGTCTATGAAGACTATACAGGGAGCCTTATCCTTAGCCTGTTTGAACAAGTCGCGGACTCGCGCGGCTCCGACGCCGACAAACATTTCCACAAAGTCAGAACCCGACATCGAAAGGAAGGGAACATTCGCCTCTCCGGCGACAGCCTTCGCCAACAGAGTCTTTCCTGTTCCCGGAGGGCCTACAAGGAGAGCTCCTTTCGGGATTTTTGCCCCAAGCTCAGTGTATCTCTCAGGGTTCTTCAGAAACTCGACAATTTCTTCGATTTCTACTTTTGCCTCAGCCAGACCTGCAACATCCTTGAAGGTCACATTCGTGCCGTTATTCTTGTCAAAGACAGTGGCCTTGGACTTCCCGACATTGAAGATGCCGCCTCCGCCACCGGCTCCATTCGACATCCGACGCGACATGAAATACATGAATGCGAATATCAGCAGCACAGGCCCGAAATACCAGATGATCTTCATCAGGTCGCCACCTTTTTCATAGGTAACCTTGATCAGCGGTTTCCCTTCGGTCTGTAGAGACGCATTCCAGGCGTCGATCTTATCCTGAATCTTATCGCTGCTCGGGATGGTTGTCTTTATTTTCTGCTCTCCTGATCCAAGGCTGGTATCGAATTTCATGGCCTTAGCTCCTTGCGAGGTCAGGAATCCCTCTGCGATTCCGCTTTCAGCAAACACTACAATCTTGTCTACCTGCCCGGCCTGAGCCGCTTTTTCAAAGTCAGTCCAGTCAACCTCACGCGTCTGGGAACCATCCTGAAAATAATAAAGCACAAGCAAGGACATCGCTATCAATGCATACATCCAGTACATATTGAATAGCGGACGTTTGTTGTTGTTCCGTTTTTTATTGGGCTGCATTATGTTCATCTTCAATCTAAATCTGGAATCATAGTTATCTTGGCATCGCTCCAAAGGTCTTCTATGTTGTAGAACTCCCTTGTCTCGCGCTGGAAAACATGGACTATCAGTTCTCCGTAATCAATCACAATCCATGTGGCATTCCTGTAGCCATCATAGTTGTACGGCTTTACGCCCAGTTTGGCACGCAAGTCCTCCCTGATATTGTCTGCAATCGCTGCCACTTGGGAAGTGGATTTTGCTTCGCAGACGATAAATCGGGTGGCCGGTGCGGTTTCTATTTCCGACAAATCGATGACTGAAATCTTGCCTCCTTTCTTATCCCGGATGGCTTCAATGGTTTCCTCCTCTATCCGTTTAGGGAGAGGAGTCTTGGAGAGGTCTTTGTTAAAGGTCTCGTTATCTTGCATTTAATGTTTGTGTATTTATGGAATATGACCTCAGAAGCGATCCCAAGGTCTAATTAATCAAAATATATAACAATCAATAACGGAAAAATATCTTGGATTCGTGTATTTTTTATCATGTCGGGATGCTAAGAGCAGTTCCTTTTTATTCCATTAGCTTCTGCATT
>CAYZQA010000037.1:0-3035 GCA_964480745.1 uncultured Sangeribacter sp.
CCCAAGCCATGTCCCAATTTAAATAACGACCATTCCAAGTTGCTGGAAGTCTATGAGCAGGCAGACGCAATCCCGGGGGTCAAAAAATCATTCATTGGAAGCGGGGTGAGGTATGACCTGGCCATGGCGCCGGCCAAAACCGCCGAGGCAAACAAAGCCAATCGGGATTATCTCCGCAACCTGATCGAAAAACATGTCAGCGGGCGCCTGAAGGTAGCTCCGGAACATACGTCCGACCAGGTGTTGGACTGCATGAGGAAACCCTCCTTCAAGCAATTCATAGAATTCAAGAAGATTTTCGACAAAGTCAATGAGGAAACGGGGCTTAGGCAACAGCTCATCCCCTACTTCATTTCTTCCCATCCCGCCTGTCGGGAAGAGGATATGGCAGAATTGGCAGCCATAACGAAGGGTCTGGACTTCCACCTTGAACAGGTCCAGGATTTCACTCCGACCCCCATGACCGTGGCGACTGAGATTTATTATACCGGGATTCATCCTTACACCGGAGAGAAAGTCTACACGGCCCGGACCGAGAAAGAGAAGCTTGCGCAAAGACAATTCTTTTTCTGGTATAAGCCGGAGAACCGGCAATCCATTCTGGAAGAGCTTAGAAAAATGAATCGGGCGGATCTCGCGAGGGCATTGTATCCAGGGGGAGGTTATATTGCCGGGAATTATAACCAACGCCACACGCCATCAGCCAACCGATTGGATAGGCAGACGGGGCAAAGAAAGGGTGGAGGAAAACGGATCGGGAAATCCAAACCGAAATAGAGATAACATAACACCTTCATAACCATAATAATCATGAAAAAAACAGAAATTGCAATGTGTGCCATGCTGTTGCCGTTAGCCCTCGGGAGCTGCGGCTCAGGAAATGAGAAGGGAGAGAAAGTCATCGAAAAACCGGAAGTGACGGTAGTTGATGGAAAGCTGACTCCCGAAATATTGGAAGCCCTTGGAAGAATCTCCGAGGCTGTACCCTCTCCGGACGGGAAATTTGTAGCCCTCACACTGACCTATGAGGATATCGAGGAGAACAAAGGGAACTCCGAAATATATCTGATGGAAAGCAATGGAGAAGGGATGCGCCGTCTGACCCGGACTGCCGGATCGGAGAGCAATCTTCAATGGATTGACGGGGGCAAAAAAATAGCGTTCCTCCGCCACGATAAGGAAAGCGATGCTGTCCAGATATTCCGTATCAACTCCGACGGCTCCGGAGAGAAAAAGCTGTCGGATGTGAAGAACGGAATAGAATGTTTCCGAATCTCCCCCGATGGAACCAAGGTTGTCTATGCTTCTCCGATCGATGCCTTTAATAAGGACACGACTTTGTTCGAAGGCCTTCCCAAGACAACAGGACGCGTAGTCGACGACCTCGGCTACAAGCATTGGGATGAATGGGTCACGAAGATTCCCCATCCTTTTGTTGCAGAAATAAATGGGGATAAGATTGAGGAAGGAACCGACATAATGGCCGGCGAACCGTTTGAATGTCCCATGAGGCCATTCGGAGGCAGCGAATCTTTCGCCTGGAATCCTGATTCGAAGAGCTTGGTTTACGTATCGCGTAAGCTTAAAGGTCTTGAATATGTGTTCAGCACAGACAGCAATATCTATCTTTACAATCTGGAAAGCAAGGAAACGACTCTCCTTCCGGGAATGGCCGAGGGTTACGACACGGATCCTGTCTTCTCCCCCGATGGAAGCCAGCTTGCATGGCTGTCGATGGAGACTGCCAAATTCGAGAGCGATAAAAAACGCCTCATGGTCATGGACATGAAGACCAAGGAGAGCCGGGATCTTACTGCCGGATGGGACTACTGGCCCGAGCAGATTGCATGGACCCCAAACGGGAAAAAGATCATCTTCACCGGCTATCAGGGAGGCGTGGCTCCCGTGTTTGGAATCGATGTTGCTACGGCCGCCATTGACACTATCGCAGTGGAGCAAGCCGATTTCACGGGCGCAGTTCCTGTCAGCGACAATGAGATCATTGCGCTTCGCCATTCGATGCGCACTCCCAACGAAATAGTCTCAATTGCCAATGGCGAAGTCAAGCAGCTTTCGCATGTCAACGATGAGCTGCTCGGTCAGCTAAAGCTTGGGGAGGTGAAGAAGGTTGAAGTGCCGACAAGCGATGGCAAGATGATGACGTGCTGGGAAATCCTTCCCCCCGATTTTGATCCAAACAAGAAATATCCCGCGCTTCTCTATTGTCAGGGAGGTCCACAGCAGGCGGTCAGCCAATTCTGGAGCTATCGCTGGAACTTCATGATCATGGCAGCGAACGGATATGTGGTTATTGCTCCCAACCGACGTGGACTCCCGGGCTTCGGCACGGAATGGAACCGTCAGATATCAGGCGACTACGGCGGCCAGAACATGCGTGATTATTTTGCTGCTACTGATTATATCCGCGGCAGGGAATATGTAGACGCTGACCATGTCGGGGCAATCGGTGCAAGCTATGGCGGCTTCTCTGTCTATTGGCTGGCCGGACATCATGAAGGGCGATTTGCCGCGTTGGTGGCCCATGCGGGTATCTTCAATGTGGAGGCTCAATATCTGGAAACAGAAGAAATGTGGTTTGCCGACTTTGACCTTGGAGGTCCGTATTGGGACAAGGGGAATGCCATCGCACAGCGCACTTATTCCAATTCCCCCCATCGCTATGTTGACAAATGGACAGCCCCGATGCTGATCACTGTGGGAGAACTCGACTACCGAATTCTTGCTTCGCAGGGAATGCAAGCTTTCAATGCAGCCAAAATGCGCGGTCTTGAGGCAGAGATGCTGGTCTTCCCGGATGAAAACCACTGGGTGCTCAAACCCCAGAATGCAATTCTCTGGCAACGTTGCTTCTTCCGCTTCCTTGACAAATTCCTGAAACCGGTCAAATAACAAGTCTTTATAACTTTTTTCTCCGACGGCAGATATACTCAAAAATAGGTATTCTGCCGTCGGAATTTGTTTGTAGGATATTTAAGGAGTAATTTTGTAGGATAAAGGATGAGAAAGGGAAAGCG
>CAYZQA010000037.1:3135-23132 GCA_964480745.1 uncultured Sangeribacter sp.
CATGGAAAGACTTTCTGAACTAAAGCCCGGTCAGACCGGAGTAGTCACAAAAATACTTGGACACGGCGCATTCCGTAAAAGAGTCATGGAAATGGGTTTTGTCAGGGGACGTGAAGTAAAATGCATTCTAAACGCCCCACTGCAGGACCCTGTCAAATATGCCTTGATGGGATATGAGGTATCCCTACGCAGATCGGAGGCACAGATGATAAAAGTAGAGCTCCTTGAAGACTATCGTGAGGCGGCCGTTTCTGCTGACCACATAGAGTTTCATCATGAAAATAAGTTGACCCATGAAGGGAAAAGGCTGCGTGCTGACAGAATCATCAATGTCGCCCTGATTGGGAATCCCAACTGCGGAAAGACTTCATTGTTCAACCGCGTGTCGGGAGCGAGCGAGCACACGGGGAACTACGCCGGCGTGACAGTCGGAGCGAAAACCGGCACAATCCGGTATAAGGGTTATCTCTTCAACGTTGTGGACCTTCCGGGAACCTATTCCCTATCCGCCTATTCTCCGGAAGAATTGTATGTCATGAGGTATCTCCGGGAGGAAACCCCGGACGTAATCGTCAATGTTATAGATGCGTCCAACCTGGAGCGAAACCTCTATCTGACCACAGAGTTGATAGAGATGAACAGGCCGATGGTGATCGACCTCAACATGTATGACGAGCTAAAGCGAGCGAACGTCAAGCTTGACCATGAGGCGCTTGGGAAAATGCTGGGCGTCCCGATCGTGCCTACTGTAGCGGCAACAGGCTGGGGCGTGAATGAGCTGTTGGATACTGTTATAGAGGTATATGAGATGAAACACCCCGATACGCGCCACATTCATGTATCGGGAAATCAGGATATTGAGAAAGCCGTCAGCCGCCTGAACAAGGAGCTAAAGGCCGACGGAAATATATCAGTCCATTTCTCTCCCCGTTTTATGGCAGTAAAGTTTCTGGAGAAAGATCCGGAAATGGAATCTATGCTTAAGGACCATCCTAAATATCCAGAATGGAAAAGGATACGAGACGAGGAAAATGCCCGCATTGAAAAAACCTTGAATGAAGACCTTGCTTCTGCAATCTCGGCAGACAAGTATGGATTCATTCAGGGTGCATTGGCTGAAACCATGGAGGGTTCGCTTGAAAAAGAAGAGAAAACCACCAAGATAATCGACGCTTTTGTCACAAACAAACTGTTCGGTTTCCCTCTATTCCTTGGAATCATGCTGCTGATGTTCTGGGCAACATTCCAGATCGGTTCCTATCCCATGGAATGGATAGAATCGCTCGTCAGTTGGGTTTCAGGAATGGTCGGGCGATACATGACGGACGGCCCGCTCAAAGATTTGATACTCGACGGAATAATAGGAGGAGTTGGAGGAGTGATTGTATTCCTTCCCAATATCTTGATTCTATATGCCTTCATCTCCTTTATGGAGGACTCAGGCTATATGGCCCGGGTAGCCTTCATCATGGATAAGCTTATGCATAAGATGGGGCTTCACGGGAAGTCTTTCATTCCGCTTGTCATGGGATTCGGATGTAATGTGCCGGCGATTATGTCGACGCGTATCATCGAAAGTCGCTCTTCGAGAATCATTACCATCCTTATCAATCCATTCATGAGCTGCTCGGCCAGAATTCCAATTTACGTCCTTCTGGTCGGGGCGTTCTTCCCTCGCCATGGGGAATGGGTCTTCCTGGGTCTTTATCTTCTTGGGGTGATTGTCGCGGTCATGACCGCACGCCTACTGAGGAAATTCTGGTTCAAAGCCGATGAGACTCCTTTCGTCATGGAACTGCCGCCCTATCGGATGCCGACTTTGAAGGCCACTGCAAGGAATATGTGGAGCAAGGCGGAGCAGTATCTCAAGAAGATGGGAGGATTAATTCTTGTGGCTTCAATCATCATCTGGGCCCTCTCCTACTTCCCCCGCTACAAGGGGAGCGACGTGCCTCAGCAATATATGGTGGAGTCGCTTCAGGAGATACCAGCCTCGACAAAGGCAGCCGTTGACCAGGAAGGACTCGAAGAGATGGTTCTGAATGAATATCAGCAGAGCCATTCAATCCTTGCAAGCATCGGGAAGTTCATCGAGCCGACGGTCAAACCTCTTGGGTTAGACTGGAAGGCGAGCGTATCGCTGATTGCAGGCGCGGCTGCAAAGGAGGTTGTCGTTTCGACGCTGGGGGTGCTCTATGTTGGAGAAGATGATGAGGCAATGCTTAGCGAACGATTGACCACAGTTTCGCCCTTGACCGGGAAGGCACCCTTCACTCCGGCTTCGGCATTGGCTTTCATGGTGTTCGTCTTGCTTTACTTCCCATGCATAGCAACCATTACTGCCATATCCAGGGAAACGGGAAGCTGGAAGTATGCTCTCTTCACGGTCTGCTACAACACAGCTCTTGCGTGGATTTTCGGATTCCTCACCTATAAAATCGCATTGCTCTTCTAAGACCGAAATTCTCATCACCTCTTCACCGCTTCCGAGGAGTGAACCATCTTCTATCAACGCTTTATTAATAACCCAACTCAAAATCAAAAACTATGAACTTTATTGAAGAGACAGATCGAATCTATGCAAAGTCTCCGGACGGAGCGATCATAGCCGAAGTGACATTTCCTGCGAAAGATGGAATCTCAACAATTGACCATACGTTTGTCGACCCGTCGCTGAGGGGACAAGGTGTTGCAGGTCAATTACTGAAACTGGCTGTTGAAAACATCCTTGCTCAAGGAAACAAGATAGCAGCAACATGCCCATACGGAGTGGCATGGCTGGATAGGCATCCTGAATACCCGACGGTCTGCTTGGGCCGGGAGGCCTGCAAGATTATCAAGGGCAAACATTGAGACCAGTATAAGGACAAAAAAAGAATGCGCTGAAATGATTCTCAGCGCATTCTTTTTTCTGTTCTTTAATCTTTTCTTATCAATCCTGCTCCGGAGAATCGGAAGCGGAGGAATCTTTCTCATCAGAATCTGTCAGGGGCTTTCCAGAATCTTCCAAAGGCTGATAGACTATACGGAGTTTATCCTCACCGTCAACATAGTCAACCTTTATTTCGCCTCCCAGTGCTCCTTCAGCATTCAAGCCGAGCATCAACTCTGCGAGCTCATCTTCCAGATATTTCTGAATGGAGCGCTTCAATGGACGGGCTCCGTAATTCTTGTCATAGCCTTTTTCAGCAATGAAATTCTTTGCTCCGTCGGAGAGGCTTAAAGAGAAGCCAAGCTTTTCCACACGGGAGTAGAAGTCCTTCAGCTCAATGTCGATGATACTGAAAATAGATTCCTTCGAGAGCTGATCGAACATAATGATATCGTCAACCCTGTTGAGGAACTCGGGACTGAAAGCCTTGCTTAGGGCCTTGGAGATCACACCCTGCGCCTGAGCCTTCGAAACGGTTTCCGTGTTGAAGCCGACGCCTGAACCAAACTCTTTCAATTGACGCGAGCCGATATTGCTCGTCATCACGAGAATAGTGTTCTTGAAATCTATCTTACGTCCGAGAGAATCTGTCAGGTGACCTTCATCCATCACCTGGAGAAGGAGATTGAAGACATCCGGATGGGCCTTCTCGATCTCATCGAGGAGAACGACGCTGTAGGGATGGCGACGAACCTTCTCCGTCAGCTGTCCGCCCTCTTCATATCCCACATATCCCGGAGGAGCACCGACAAGACGGGAGACTGTGAATTTCTCCATAAACTCGCTCATGTCCATGCGGATGAGGGCATTCTGGGAATCGAAGAGATACTCGGCAAGTTTCTTGGCCAAATGAGTTTTACCAACACCGGTCGGACCAAGGAACATAAAGACTCCGATCGGCTTCCCGGGATCCTTCAGACCGATTCGATTACGCTGGATGGCCTTCACGACCTTCGCGATAGCATCGTCCTGCCCTATCACGGACCCCTTCAGGGAATCGCCCATTTTCAAAAGGCGAGCCCCCTCAGCCTGTGCAACTCTTTGAGCAGGAACACCCGTCATGAGCGCAACGACTTCGGCAACCTTATCCTCGTCGACTTCCACCGGGCTTGCATCCAGAGATTTCTCCCATTCAGCCTTTGCGGCTTCCAGCTGACGTTTAGTCGTTTCGACCTGGTCGCGCAATGCAGCGGCCCGCTCATAATCCTGCGCCTTAGCTGCGGCAAGTTTATCCTGATTCAAAGAATCAACCTTAAGTTCAAGATTCTCGATTTCCTCGGGGACCACGATATTGGTAATGTGGGCGCGGCTGCCGGCTTCATCAAGTGCATCAAGAGCCTTGTCAGGGAAATTGCGGTCGGACACATAACGTTCCGTAAGATCGACACAGGCTTCGAGCGCTTCATCCGTGTAACGGACATTATGGTGAGCCTCATACTTCTCCTTGACATTTTTAAGGATTTCGAGAGTTTCTTCCGGCGTCGTGGGATCGACCATCACCTTTTGGAAACGGCGTTCGAGCGCACCATCTTTCTCGATATTCTGACGGTATTCATCAAGGGTCGTAGCGCCGATGCACTGGATTTCCCCGCGAGCCAAAGCTGGTTTGAGGATATTGGCCGCATCCATTGTTCCCGGGGAACCTCCGGCACCGACAATGGTGTGGATTTCATCTATAAACAGAATGATATCCGGATTCTTGGAGAGTTCGTCAAGCACAGTCTTGATTCTCTCCTCAAATTGGCCTCTATATTTTGTTCCGGCCACCATTCCAGTCATATCAAGTCCGACAACACGCTTATCGAACAGGACGCGGCTGACCTTACGCTGGACAATCCGGAGGGCAAGGCCTTCGACAATAGCCGACTTTCCGACACCCGGTTCGCCGATCAGAACAGGATTATTCTTCTTGCGTCGGGAAAGAACCTGAGCGAGACGTTCGATCTCGTTCTCACGGCCAACGACAGGATCGAGGCGTCCTTCGAGAGCCGCCTTGGTCATATCATATCCAAACTTATCAAGGGCCGGAGTATCGCTTTTAGGAGCCTTCTTCTTCCGGGAAGATGACTCAGAAGATGACTCTGTAGCCAAGGGGCTGTCTTCATCATCCGCATCCTCCCCTCCGTTCGCTTTATCCTCATCAGAGGGCAGATTCATGCCCATGGGGGGAAGGGGCGTGCCTTGAATTGCAATATCGAAATTAAGATACTGTTCCTTAATAGATTTGAGGACTTCGCTATCCATGGCGCGCGAATCATGAAGCAGGGCCAGCATCAGATGTTCCGTGCCCAGGATGGATGACCCCATCTTGCGGGCTTCCGACGTTGCAAGCTTGAGGAATCTGACAGTTGGCACAGACAATTGAAAATTGAAAAGAGATGTGGTCTCCCCGGGGGAATGAGGTTCCGAAAGATATTCATCGAGTTCTTCGGAAATCTTATCCACAGGAATTTTTAGCTGAGAGAGGATACGAAAAGCATAACCATCCTTCTGCGTAACAATCAGATACGCGAACAATTCCGGAGTAATGACAGAAAAGCCGCGTTTAGCAGCCTCCTTGGAAGCCGCTTCAAGAATAGGACGGTATTGTCTTGCAAAATCGTTTTTCATCTAATATAATTAAAATTAAAACCTTACGTCCCTTAAATTCTCAACAAGCAAGAGCTGACAACAGCATATAAAAAGGGACGCTCTAAAGATATAACAAAATGCGTGCCAAAAAGTCGGGAAAAGAATAGAAATGAGAAAACCTGCAATAAACAGGACATCCACAACCAAATTGTCCAGGCCAGAAGTTGTCTAAAATAAAACGCTATAGAAATGAGTGATGATGGAGAAATAAGAAGGCTATAAACCCCGGATGAATATTTGCAAAATTCCTCAAAAATGGCTAATTTTGTAGTCTGTAAACGCGCCAATGAAGAGTCCTTGAATGAGAATTCAAGAGCGGCAGAATAGGACGCGAAGAATAGAGAACGAACTGAAATGCAAGGAGACGACAAGATTATTCCGATAAATATAGAATCGGAAATGAAAAGCGCCTATATCGATTATTCGATGTCGGTGATTGTATCGCGTGCGCTCCCTGATGTGCGGGACGGCTTCAAGCCGGTGCATCGCAGGGTGCTGTACGGAATGAATGAACTCGGAAATGGATTTTCCGGCAACACGAAGAAATCGGCTCGTATCGTTGGAGAGGTGATGGGTAAGTATCATCCTCATGGCGATTCCTCGATCTATCTGACAATGGTCCGGCTCGCTCAGGATTGGTCGCTTCGTTATCCGCTCGTCTTCGGTCAGGGAAACTTCGGGTCGATAGATGGCGACTCCCCTGCTGCAATGCGTTACACTGAGGTGAAACTCGCCCGCATGGGAGAAGAGATGCTTCAGGATCTTGACAAGGAGACAGTAGATTTCGTTCCCAACTTCGATAACACCCTCAAGGAGCCGTCCGTCCTTCCGACGAAGATTCCCAACCTCCTCGTGAACGGAGCGTCCGGAATTGCCGTCGGTATGGCAACGAACATGCCTCCCCATAATCTGACTGAAAGCCTAAACGGGGCCATTGCCCTGATCGACAATCCCGATCTGACTGTCGCGGACCTGATGGAATATATCAAGGCGCCCGACTTTCCTACCGGAGGCGAAATTTTTGGACTCCAGGGAGTCAAGGATGCCTTCGAGACCGGTCGCGGACGCATCATAATGCGCGCCAAAGCCGAAATCGAGACGCATGGCCAGACTGATTCCATCGTTATCTCTGAGATTCCTTACGGAGTTGTCAAATCAGACCTGGTCAAGGCAATTCATGAATTGGGGGATGAGAAGAAAATTGATGGAATTGCCGATGTTAGCGATACGTCTGCCCGCGGCAAGATCAATATCGTCGTCGATGTGAAGAAGGATGCAAACGCCAAGGTTGTCTTAAATAAATTGTTTAAGATGACTCAGTTGCAGACCTCTTTCAGCGTCAATAATGTCGCCCTGGTTGATGGCCGTCCGAAAACGCTTAATCTTAAGGAGCTTCTTGAGGAATTCATCAAGCACAGAAGAGAGGTTGTGACGCGCAGGACGCGCTACGAGCTGAAGAAAGCAGAAGAGCGTGCGCATATTCTCCGCGGCTTGATGATCGCCACGGATAACATTGACGAGGTGATCCAGATTATCCGTTCAAGCGCGACCACTGAGGACGCCAGAAACAAGCTCTCTGAACGCTTCGAACTCGATGAAATCCAGACAAGGGCAATCGTTGAAATGCGTCTTCGCCAGCTCACCGGACTGGAGATGGAAAAACTCCGTACGGAATATGACGAGCTCATGAAGCTGATTGCGCATTACAACGAGATCCTGAACAATGAGCACGTGCTCCGCGAAGTAATGAAGGAGGAGCTCATTCAGGTTCGCGACAAATATGGCGACGAACGGCGCACAAAGATCAACCCGTTCTCGGGAGATTTTAATTCTGAGGATTTCTATTCAGACGATCCGATGATCATCACCATCTCCCATCTCGGATATATCAAACGCACTCCCCTCTCGGAGTTCCGCGCACAACATCGCGGAGGAGTAGGCTCGAAAGGCAGCTCAACTCGCGATGAAGACTTCATCGAGTATATATATCCTGCCACCAACCATAACCATATCCTGTTCTTCACAACCAAGGGTCGCTGCTACTGGCTCAAGGTTTACGAAATTCCGGAAATGGGTAAAAATTCCAAGGGACGCGCAATCCAGAATCTTCTGCAGCTTGATTCCGACGATAAGGTCAACGCCTTTATCCGCGTGAGCAAGCTTATGGATCCGGAATACAACACGACCCATAACCTTATCTTCGCCACCAAGAAGGGCGTCATCAAGAAGACTTCGTTGGCCGCTTACTCCCACCCGCGTGCGATTGGCGTGAACGCTATCATCATCCGCGAAGATGATGAGGTCATCAGCGTACGGCTCACAAATGGAAATTCTGAAATCATCTTGGCCGACCGGGAAGGGCGTGCAATACGGTTCCATGAATCAAAAGTAAGAAACATGGGCCGAATGAGCGCCGGAGTCAAGGGTATGACCCTTGGAAGCGACGACGATGAGGTTGTCGGAATGATCACTTCCAACAACACCCCCGATGAGACCATCATGGTCGTGTCAGAAAATGGATATGGCAAGAGGTCGGCTCTTGAGGATTACCGCGTCACCAACCGCGGAGGCAAGGGCGTGATGACGTTGAAGATAACTGAAAAAACGGGAAATCTCGTTGCTATCAAGAACGTTAACGACAACAACGACCTGATGATAATCAACCAGAGCGGCGTCACGCTCCGCCTCCCTGTCGATTCCATCCGCGTCATGGGCCGCGCCACCCAAGGCGTCAAACTGATAGACCTTGGGAAACGCGGAGACAAGATAGCATCTGTCTGCAAGGTTGATGCCAATCCGGAGGAGGATGTCGAAAAGGAACTGGAAGAAGAGCAGATGGAGGAGATGTCGGATGAAGCAATGGCAAATCTGCGCAAGGCAGCAGCCTCGGTTGAATCCGACGAATCAGACGACCGACGCCTTGCTGACGACATTCTTGCTGAAGAGGAGGAGGCCGAGCGCCTGAACGAAGATCTGGAAGACCAGATCGAAGAGGAAATCAACGAAGAATAACTTCAAACCAAAAAATAAAGCTATGAAAAAAATCATGACCTTTGCCCTATGTCTGGCAGCGACAGGATCATTGTGCGCACAAAAGGCAGCCGTCGATCAAGCGGCCAAGATGTCAGGGAAAGCAGATAAGCTTACAGAAGCCCGTGCGCTTATCGAGCAGGCATCCAAGGATCCTGAGACGCAGAACGACGCCAGGACATATTATGTTGGCGGCAAACTTGAGTTTGACGCTTATGATAATGCTGTCAAGAAGCGTATGATCAACCCCAACGACGAGAGCGCCAATCCTCTCGAGATGGGTCAGCAGCTGATCAACGGTTATAACCTTTTCTTGAAAGCCCTTCCCCTGGACTCCCTTCCCAATGAAAAAGGGGAAGTGAAGCCGAAGCATTCGAAGGATATTGCCAGCAAACTTAACGGGCATTATTCAGACTTTTTCTCTGCGGGAGGGACGTTCTATAACGCCAAGAAATATTATCCTGAAGCCTACGAAGCCTTCATGATCTATGGAGAAATGCCCGACATGCCGTTTGCGGACAAGAATGTGAAAGCTACTGCCGACACGATTGTCAACATGTCGTTCTTCAATGCAGGTCTTTCAGCGTATGCAGGGAATGCAGTTCCCGAGGCCATCAAGGCTTTCAAGGCAGGTCGTCTCAACGGCTCGACCAACCCTGACAACTATGTCTATGAGCTGGCTTGCTGGCAATATTTAGCCCAAAAGGATTCAGCCCAGGAGGCCAACGCGAAGGCTGCTATCCAGGAAATCGCCATGGACGGTCATAAGAAATTCGGAATGGAGAAGCCTATCTTCCTGAATAACCTGGTTAATACCATGGTTCAGGATAACGATGGAGAAGGGGCTCTGGCTCTCATCAATGACCAGCTTTCAGTGAATCCGGATATGGCCGCCCTCTACGGTCTTCGCGGTTATGTCTATGACCGTCTTGGACAAGATGACGCATCCATCAATGACTACCGCAAGGCAGCTTCCTTCCAGGATGTTGATTTCGAAACGCTTAAGAATGCGAGCAAGAAAATCTTCAAGACAGGAACCATGAAATATAATGAACTTGACGGTGCGCCTGCCGACAAGCGAAATGATGTGAAGGTCAACTATTTTGAAGCTGCGAAGGCAATTGCAGATCGTGCCCACGATATGAATCCTTCTGATTCTGATATCAACTATGTTCTTGAAAACATAAACTACGCATTGGAAACTTATTTCAAGTAAGCATCCAACTTCCCCATAACATTTCAGCGGCCGTATGAAAATTATACGGCCGCTGAGTTTTTTGTATTTCTGAGAATCCGAAATTTTTTTCTACTATACGGAGGTTCGGAAATATCCGATTCTCAGAAAAGTGCGTTTAGAATACGATTCTACCCTTCTTTGCCTGCTCGAGCATTTTCTTGCCCGGGACGAGATATACTTCCAGACGGCGATTACGCTCTCGATGATCCATCGTGTCGTTATTATACAAAGGCATGTCGTCGCCCATGGCATAAGGGAAAAGGTATCGGGTGTCGACGCCATGGTTTACAAACCAGTCGAAGACAGCGCCAGCGCGTTCCTCCGTCAGGTGGTCGCGATACTGATCAGACCCGGTATTGTCAGTGTGCATGACGAGAAGGACGCGATACATGTCGGGATCCTTGAGGTATCTTTTCAATGGAGATAGAAGGGCGTCGGCGGAAACGGTCAATTCAACATCGTTCGGAGAAAAGAGGCGGGAAGCGGGAATGGAAATTAGCAGCACTTCCTTATTCCTATAAGTTTCTACCGAACAACCATTCTTTGAATTATACTCCTTGTTGTGGAGCCGGTTCCTGCCTTCCTTTTCCTGAAACTTCCTTATGAGGTCAGCGCTTTTTGCATCCAACTCGACAGAATTGATCATTTCGATAAATGAAAGGTCGTCTAATTCGTCGAGTCGCTGAACATGCGAGTTTTCAGAAATAGCCGGCTGACGGTCGCCCGTCACAGCCTCAATTTGAGCATACGCACCAAGACAGGAACAGCATAGACATCCTCCTATTGCCAGAGTCTTCAACAGAGTGCCAAACCCGGGAAGGGAAGGGAAGGGAAGCTTACGCAAACGGATCGATCGATTCTTCATATTGTATTTCTCCTCTGACTATCAAATCTATATCTTTGGGATCCATGACATCCTCCTTTGCTTTCTTCATTTCCTTCGCGACGTAAGCTGTAAGAGCGGAAATATCCATTTCCTCTTCCTCTGTCACTCCGGCATCTACGGAGGTATAGCCATTCTTTTCATACCATTCCCAAATCACGTCAATGACATACAGGATCTCATCGTCTGTCCATCGCTGACTGACATCTTCAGGGAGGGTTGCCCTTATGAACTTGATTGCCTGATCCTCATCGAATCCTACAAAATCATTATCACTCATATAGTTTTATTTATAATATATCGACACCTCCCATAAAGGCTTTGCACGACTCGGGAAGGCGGCCGACATATCAATTATTAATATCAAGAAGTCCCTCGGGAATTGAGACTTCAATTAATTTCTCATCATCATCCACATCCACTATCATTTCGTCAACAAAGGGAATCATGACCTCCGAACCATCGGGGCGCTCCACAACCAAAAGGGTATTTTCAGTCGAGTCATCAAAACGAACAACTTTCCCTAAGTCTCCCTCATCAGTGTCCCGGACAAGATAGCCAACATAATCATGGCCAAATAAGATCTCTCCATCTTCGACCTCAAAGAAATCAACGAGATTGCTTCTGGGGGTGAAAATTATTTTATTGACAAACTCGGCGGCCTGTTCTATCGAATCAACACCCTTAAGCTTTACAAGACAAGTTGTCGCCCCTTTCGGCCGGACAGATTCTGCAAAGAAAGGCACTGGAATCCCCTCCATCTCAACAATAAGAGGATTGCCCTCCTGAATGTAGTCTTCGTCCACCTCCAGAATGGCATTCAACTCCCCCTTCAGGGCATGGGTCTTCTGAAACTTACCAATTTCAACAATTTCGTTTCTATCTATCATATCTCATTAAATTACCGACTAAGATCATAACTCGAACCGGAGTGGCAGAAGAGCGATCGGAGAAGCGTCGGGAGTCATTCTATTCTAATGATTTTGGCGCCGAGATTGTTGAGTCTGGTGTCTATATTTTCATATCCTCTGTCGATCTGATCGATATTCTGGATCTTGCTTGTGCCCCGAGCTCCCATGGCAGCGATCAGCATGGCAATTCCCGCACGGATATCCGGAGAAACCATGTCTGTTGCGCGGAGACAGTTGAATTTTCCTGCCCCTATGACAACCGCACGGTGGGGGTCGCACAGAATCACACGCGCTCCCATGTCAAGGAGTTTGTCGACAAAGAATAGCCGACTCTCAAACATCTTCTGATGGATGAGGACTGAGCCTCGGGCCTGGGTCGCGACGACAAGAAAAATACTGAGCAAATCGGGAGAAAGGCCGGGCCAGGGAGCGTCGGAAATAGTCATCACGGAGCCATCGATAAACTGGTCGATCTCATATATTTCCTTTTGAGAGACCCTGATGTTATCCCCTTCAATCCCGAGTTTGATTCCAATTCTTGCAAAAGCCGCCGGGAGCATTCCGAGATCGCGCAGTCCTACGTTACGCAACAATAAATCTGACCCGGTCATGGCGGCCATGCCAATAAAACTTCCAACCTCAATCATGTCCGGAAGGAGAGTATGCTCAGCCCCATGAAGGGCTTCCACTCCTTGGATTCGAAGGAGGTTGGAACCGATGCCCTCTATTTTAGCGCCCATTGCGACCAGAAGATGACACAGTTGCTGGACGTATGGCTCGCAGGCGGCATTGTAAATGACAGTCTCTCCTTTTGCCAAAACGGCCGCCATCACAATGTTGGCAGTTCCTGTCACGGAGGCTTCCTCAAGAAGCATGTATTTTCCCTTCAAGCCATTGGGGACGGAGATATTGAATGTCCTGGTTTCCGAAACATATTCATATTCGGCGCCCAATTCCTTTAGGCCAAGAAAATGAGTATCCAGGCGACGACGGCCTATCTTGTCGCCTCCCGGTTTGGGGAGGGCAGCTTTGCCGAATCGGGCAACAAGCGGCCCGACAACCATGACGGAGCCGCGAAGCGAGCCGGCCTTCTTCCGGTATTTCTCAGAAAAAATGTATTCAAGATCTATATCATCGGCCTGAAAACGACAACAAGAAGGGGAAAGATACTGCACCTTCACCCCCATCTCCGACAGCAACGCGATAAGATTCCTGACGTCTGAAATCTGAGGGAGGTTTGAGATTGTGACAGGCTCCGGAGTCAGCAATGTTGCGCTTATGACTTCGAGAGCTTCATTCTTTGCACCCTTAATTTCAATTTCTCCACTCAGGGAATGTCCTCCCTCCACAATGAAACTGCTCATGATTTCTTTCTTCTTTTTTTGTTCTGAGCGGGCATGGGGATCTCCTTAAACTCATGGAGAATATACGTCTCAGGGTCGAGTTCGATCCGACCCCCTGAATATAAGGCGAGATCTCTAAGGATCTTGGCGTCATCGACGCCTTCCTTGTTATGAGTCAGGAGGAGTTTCTTCATGTGATGCGCAATCATGGAGATCAACCTATCCTTCTCCTCGCCATCTTCCATTTCCGCCACACGCTCAATCATCAACTGGATGTTCTTACCATAATGGCGGAATTTTATATGGGAAGCAGTATAGGGGATAGGCTCCGGAACAGGATTCAAGGTCTCGGCCGATATTACTTCACAAGGGAAATCAACATCGAGCTTAAACTTCGACATAATGTTAATCTGATCCCAGATTTGAGTCATGTCGCCGTTATCACCGACATGAGCCGGAAACATCTGCGCCATCGTCGCGGCGATAGAATAGGCACACGCATTTCTCTCATCGCGATCAGGGATGGAAACACAGTAATCTATCATTTTCTGAAAGGTGCGTCCAAATTCAGGGAGCACTACAGGCTCCATATCCGTGTTGTAGGGTATGAAATTGGTATCTTGTAATTGAGCCATTTTATCTATAATTTCAATATAGTTTTGTATCCTTTCGCTGGGACTCCCCTACTGCAAAAGTAACAAAAAAGACTTAGAGTATCAATCCCGATTTGATAAATCTCCCAACTTTCGGCAGAATATCACTTTGCGGCAGCCTTCAGGAGCGGGTTGCGGGCAACTGTGGTTTGATATTCCTTCAAATAGTGGGGAGTGGAATAAGCTATGTCGAGGAAATCGTTTTCCCGGAAAGCCTTTTCTGAAAGGGCCAGCATATCTTTTGCCATTGGCAAAATATCTCCCATCCAGCGGGCATCGGGGAGGTCGATTATATCCCGGGTTTTGAGGGACCCCTCCCCTATGAATATGACCTTCCTGTCGGCCAGAGAAGAGAAAGAATCGGGCTCAACGACAAGAGCCTGCGGAGCCATGACTGGATTCAACGCAAAATCATAAGCCGCTGTAAACACTTCCATTCTTCTTGCGTCGATCATTGGGACAAGAATTTCGTCCCCCTGAAAATCATGCCCTCGGAACATCGCTTTTACAGCTAAAATCTTTAGGGTGTCGACCCCGATCAGAGGGACCCCGAGCCCAAAGGCAAGCCCTTTGGCCATTGACAGGCCGATACGGAGTCCCGTATAAGAGCCGGGGCCGATGCTGACTGCGACGGCGTCGGGCGTCTCGCCCTTCCTTTCAAGCTCAGCCATGCATTGTTCGATGAAGGGAGCAAGAGCGACAGAATGGTTCATTCCGGTCCTATCTTCATACTGCGTTTCAAGGACGCCATCTTTGGTCAGGGCGACGCTACAGACCGGACCTGAAGTTTCAATATTGATGATGATAGCCATTTTATATTAACTAACCTTTATTTTCAATCAATTTGCGGGCAGCCGCTTCCGCGCATTTCATGCCGTCAAGAGCCGCCGAGACGATGCCGCCGGCAAATCCTGCGCCTTCCCCTGCCGGGTAAAGATTGGGCAAGCCCACAGCTTCCATAGATTCCTTGTCGCGAGGAATACGAATCGGAGATGACGTTCGGGATTCGAGGCCTATCATGACGGCCTCATCCGTAAGGAATCCCTTGGACCGCCGTCCGAAGTCCTTGAAACCCTGGCGCAACCGCGACGAGATTTCCGGAGGGAGAAGATCATCAAAATTAGCCGGTCTCACTCCGGGGGCATAAGAAACCCTCGGGAGAGAATCCGATTGACGACGGTTGACAAAATCTGTCATCCTTTGGGCCGGGGCAACGATGGAGTCTCCTGAAGCTTTGAAAAATTTCTTCTCAAGGGCTTCCTGCAACTCCAGAATCTCAAGGGGACCATGCTTGACAAATTCGGGGAAATCCCCGGGGCGGACCTCGACCACCATCCCAGAATTAGCCCATTGCCCTGCGCGGGCCGAGGCAGACATTCCGTTTACCACCAGTTCTCCGGGAGCGCTACCGGCCGGCACGACAACACCGCCGGGGCACATACAGAAGGAATAGACCCCACGGCCATCAACTTGCGTCACATAGTTATATTCCGCAGGAGGAAGATAGTCGCCCCTTCCCTTTGGAGAATGATATTGCAATTTGTCAATGAGGGCTTGCGGGTGTTCAAGACGCACTCCAACTGCAATTCCCTTTGGCTCCATCGGGATACCATCGGAGGCAAGCTGGCGGAATGTGTCATGGGCGGAATGGCCCGTGGCAAGCAGCACAGCATCCGACCTTTCTTCCGAGCCATCTGCAAGACGCACGCCTTTGACTTTTCCATCCTCAATAATCAAGGAGTCAACTCGGGTTAGAAAACGGACCTCTCCCCCGGCATCAAGAATTGTTTGCCGGATATTGCGCATCACCCCCGGCAACCGATCGCTGCCAATGTGGGGATGCGCATCAATGAGAATGGAGGATTGGGCACCGTGCTGAACCAGCAACCGTAGGACTTCCTCGACATTACCACGTTTTTTACTGCGGGTAAAAAGTTTGCCGTCGGAATATGCTCCGGCCCCTCCTTCTCCGAAACAATAGTTTGAAACAGGATCAATCGTTTTGGAACGGCTTATCTGCGCCAGATCCAACCTTCTTGAATCGACATCCTTACCCCTCTCCAACACAATGGGCCTGAGTCCGCACTCGATGGCTTTCAAAGCTGCGAAGAGTCCGGCAGGCCCGGCTCCGACAATTATCAACCGAGGCGCATCCTCGGGGAGAGCCTTCAACTGAAGGGGAGCGAGCGGGGTTTCAACAGTTTTGTCTTCCCCTGCGGCCATTCTCACTGTCAGGTTGACGACGACAGGATGGTGGCGAGCATCTATCGACCTTCGGATTACCCTGAAATCATTTATGGAGTCCAGGGGCACGCCGGAAATTTCATGAAGCTTAGCCTTTAATAGCGAAGCTGAGGCGGCGACTTTGGGAGCCAATCGGAGATTAATGTCCTTTATCATTTCTTATAGTTGGAGGGATTCCGCGGGCGCTTATAGTGGCGGGATTCCGCGGGCGTTTCAAACTACAAAGATACTTCTTTTTGTTCGTTTCGCCAATAGTTAGTATATTTGCATTAGCCCCCCGAACTAAAATCTTTTCATATGAATAGATAAAAGAGAATAGGAGGAAGAAGGGGTGAAACTGAAGATTATGAAAGAAAACTGGAAACAACATGAATCTGTGGCATTCCTTTTTGATCTTGACGGGGTGCTGATAGACAGCGAAAGGGAGTATACTCGCATCTGGAAAAAAATAGCTGAAAAATTTCCTCCCTCAAAACAAGTCAATGACTTTCCTCTTGCCATCAAAGGCCAGACTCTTCATCTTATCCTTGACACGTACTATCCCGGGAAAGAATTGCAGGAAAGAGTGACCAGAGAACTTGACAGACTCGAACAACAAATGAAATATGAATTGCTCCCGGGGGCAGACCAATTGTTGTCGGAATTAGAAGAACGGGAAATTCCGAGGGTTTTGGTGACGAGCAGCAATGAAAAGAAAATGGCCCATCTCAGGGAGGAACTGCCCGGATTTGAAAAGCGTTTTAATCATATAATCTCTGCGGACATGATCAGCAAATCCAAACCGGACCCGGAAGGTTATTTATTAGGAGCCAAATTGACCGGGACTGATCCCAGACAGTGCGTTGTTTTTGAAGATTCAGTCCAAGGAGCTACCGCAGGGAAAGCCTCCGGCGCGTATGTAATAGCTGTTGACACAACTGTGGGCCGAGAGAAGCTTGAGGGGATAGCAGACGTGATAATTCCTTCTTTGGAGACAATTAAAATTGATGATATCCTTGAAAAAATTTCGGCCAGATAAGAAGGGCTTGTCTTGGGAAAGTATAGAAAAATAAAATAATTGAGAAAAATTGAAACAACTACATGGCAACAATAATGAGTAACATTCCGCTTGCCGAACGGATGCGACCGACAACTTTAGAAGATTATATCGGTCAGGATCATCTTGTCGGGAAGGACGGAATAATTAGAAAAATGATAGAGACCGGGAGGGTGAACTCCTTCATATTATGGGGTCCTCCGGGAGTGGGAAAGACGACATTGGCAAAGATAGTGGCCCAGGCCACAGAAGTGCCATTTTACACCTTGAGCGCAGTCACCTCGGGCGTGAAGGAAGTCCGGGATGTCCTGTCAAAATGCGAAGCCGACAGTCGGAGCATGTTTTCAAAAGGGCGTCCAATATTGTTTATCGATGAAATTCATCGGTTCAATAAATCTCAACAGGATTCCCTTTTGGGCGCGGTTGAAAAAGGGACTGTCACGTTGATCGGAGCCACCACGGAGAATCCCTCATTTGAAGTGATCAGGCCACTCCTGTCTCGGGCACAGGTTTACACCCTGCGCCCTCTTGACGAGGCGGGACTTCAAAAGCTTATGGAGGCAGCCTTGACCAAGGATTCTATCCTGTCAAAGCGAAAATTTGAGATAGAATCTACCAAAGCATTATACAGATATGCGGGAGGAGACGCCAGGAAATTGCTAAATATCATAGACCTCATCGAACAGTCAACCCCCGCGGAGGAGCCTGTAATTATTAATGATGAGATAGTTGCAAATAGGCTTCAGGAAAATCCTGCGGCTTATGATCGGAACGGCGAGATGCATTACGACATCATATCTGCCTTTATCAAATCAATTCGCGGGAGCGATCCTGATGCAGCCGTCTATTGGCTTGCAAGGATGGTGGCGGGAGGTGAAGATCCGGCCTTCATAGCTCGAAGGCTTGTCATCCTCGCGTCTGAAGACATCGGATTAGCCAATCCCAATGCTCTTCTTTTAGCTAATGCCACCTTTGATGCACTCAATAAGATCGGCTGGCCAGAGGGGAGGATAATCCTTTCAGAATGCGCTATCTATCTCGCCAATTCACCTAAAAGCAATACCGCGTATGCGGCCATAAATGGGGCGTTGAAGGCTGTGAAAGAAACTGGGGATCTGCCTGTTCCGCTACATCTTAGAAACGCGCCCACATCGCTTATGGCGGACATGGGATACGGAAAAGGATACAAGTATGCCCATGATTATGAAGGGAACTTTGTGGACCAAGAATACCTACCAAAAGAGCTCAAAGGGACTAAATTCTGGACTCCCGGTAACAATCCTCAGGAGGCCACAATGATGAAGCGGCAAGACGAGCTTAGAAAGAACAAAGGATAGATAGAAAATCCCAAAGAAGGCAAAATTTAGCCGGCATCCAGGTTGCATGTTGCATCCGGATGCCGGCTAAATTTTTAGGACTGTAGGTCCAATTCAATAAAAGGGGGCCTTAGACCACATTTCATAAATACAGCAGTGTCTCGGGTCTTATTCTTACTTCCGCGAAACCACGATTAACGTTTGGGATAGAAGGTTTCAAATGTTGAATCATCATAATAGATGGTGATATGAGACACTTTACGAGGATTTTTCCGTAATTTCTCTATTTCACGCTTTAAATCCGAAGTGGCTTTGGACTCCTCAAATAATTTTTTATCAACAACTTGACTATCTATATTGGCATTATTTAAGGCTCTGACGTTCGGACGAATGGATTGAGCCTGAGACGTTGCATTATATTCTGGAATTTCAGAACCAAAATTCCCGTTTCCAAATAAGGAATCTGAGCCATTTAAGGAATCATTTCCTCCGGAAGGGTGGGAAGAGAACTGACGACCTGCATTCTGGGGAAAATCTTGCCCAGATTGCCCGGCTGCATCGGAAGAAGCCCCACCAGAATTAATTAACATGGGTCCCTCTCCGAAAAGCAACCAAACGACAGAGAGGTTTGGGAAAGCATTGTGGATTTGACCAATGATAATGTCACTCACTTTCTTATTTCGGCCGGAAATAATCTGAGAAAGACTCGGACGAGGAATCCCGCATCGATCAGCAAACTGGGAATGGGTAAGTCCACTGTCATCGATGAAGACTTTTAGGCGAAAAGCAACATTTTCCTCATTCATAAAACACTTTTCAAATTTAAATTGCGTGTACAAATGTAATATTAAAATTGCAAACTACCAAATTAAAATTTGAAAATTCAAAACAATACAAATGTAAACGCAAAGATTTACCATCCCGTCATTCAAAAAATTTGCGTTTACAAATAGAATCAACGGAACTTAAAGTATATTGTGGGGTACAGAAGATAATATTATTATCTCAACTGTTTTAAAACAACGGAGAAAGGATGAGCTACAAGAATAACCGGAAATAGGCCTATTCTTTAAAGCAGTATTTAAACAATTGCACTATGTATCAGAAATACAAGATTATAACCTAATCTATAATAAACGTTAACGCCATATATTTGCAATTTACATATAAATTCAACTGCAAAATTCTGTATCTGTAAACAACTCCTCCCCGATTCCAATTTTGTATAATTATTAACAAATAAAATTAGCTCCAATTACAGGACTACACAATACCAAATTCGGAATTCTATTTTTGCAATTTACATTTGCAATCTTAAACCAAGCAGAGGCAATAGTCAAATAGACATGCGACAATTTGACCAATTATACTGAAGACTCCAGTTGTGTTATTAAACCCACCCTCCCCTCTCCTATTCAGGCCTCACAGTCAAAAATCCTCTTCGGCATTTTATTCTGTTTACATTTGAATATTTGTGTGGAGTACTCTTGATAGTGGACTTCATTCCATTCTCAGAGGCTTATTTATAGCTCATAAAAAGAGGAAATGCGTTATTATTAAGCGATTACGGTTAAGGCAGAAGTGGGTTCGAAAAAGTAAAAATAAGAGAAATCCTGTTGATTTTGTTCCGTGAAACTAAAAATAAACCCGTTGCTGGGTGACTTTTTAATACCCACGACCCCGGAGGGGTCGCATGATATGGTTGAGCCCCTCCAGGGCTCTTATTTTGTTGGGGTTATATTAATCCTCGGGCCGCAAGGGCCCGAGGTTAACCTTGTCAC
>CAYZQA010000038.1:0-21856 GCA_964480745.1 uncultured Sangeribacter sp.
TTGTTATATGGATATCAGACTTTATTACTATTAAATTATGGAAGTTAGGACGCAGGAATTGACGCGCTATATTGTCCCGATGCGGGAGGGTGGCTCACTGCCTGTTCTCGGCGAGGCGGACGATGGTTTCAAATATGTTGTGAAGCTACGCGGAGCGGGCCATGGGAAAAAGGCCCTGATTGCCGAATTCCTCGGAAGCATGATCGCCAAGGCTTTCAAGTTCAATGTGCCGGAGACCGTTTTGCTCCATCTCTCCCCGTTGTTTGGAATCACGGAAGGGGACGAGGAGGTTCAGGAACTGATGCGCAATTCTGAGGGTCTTAACGTCGGGTTGCATTTTCTTTCGGGCGCGGCCACGTTCGACCCGGCCGTGAACCGGATTGATTCCCTGACGGCTTCGAAGATTGTCTGGCTGGACGCGTTTCTGACCAATGTTGACCGCACGCGGCTCAATCCCAACATGATGATCTGGAACGATGCGCTCTGGCTGATTGACAACGGCGCCTCCTTCTATTTCCATCATGCGTGGCGCGACCCGAAGGTAGCAGCTCTCGACCCATTCCCTTATATAAAGACCCATGTGTTTCTCCCGCAGGCTGACAGGCTGGAGGAGGCCGACAGGCTGATGCGCCAGGCGATCACGCCCCGGACGCTCAGGAAGATTGTAGATTTGATTCCGGCCGACTGGCTTGAGGAGGAAGGTTCGGAGATAACAGCCGAGGAGCGTCGGGAGGCATACGCCGGTTTTCTGCTCGACAGACTTAAGAATTCATCCGTATTTGTCAACGAGGCTATCAGCCAGAGAAAGAAATTGATGTCATGAGCGACCATTCCGCGTATGGGTCTGGGACAGCGGCTCCGGACGCCAATCTTTACGAGTATGCCGTGGTGAGATATGTGCCGAGGGTGGAACGGGAAGAGTTCATCAACATCGGGCTGATCATGATGTGTAAGCGGCGGCGATGGCTTCATTGCGAGCTTCGGATTGACGAGGCGCGCATCCGAGCGTTGTGTCCGAGGGCGGATGTGGGATTGCTGCGCCGGCAGGCAGAACTGTTCCTGCGCAAGGATGTGCCCGGGAAAGGATTGCCGGTCGAGGAGACCTACCGCTGGCTGACCGCCGCCAAGAGCGCGATCCTGCAGACCTCCCCATCGCATCCCGGAATAAGCACCGATCCTCTCGAAACCACCTTCTCGCGCCTGATGCAAGAACTCGTAGACTGACCCCTAATCCCCAAATTTCAATAAATTTGAGGATTCCATTCCTCAAATTTCAATGATTTTGCGGATTCCATTCCTCAAATTTCAATGATTTTGCGGATTCCATTCCTCAAATTTTTCTATTTTTGAGGATTCCGTTCGTTAAAAAGCACGATCGGGGATTAACATTACGGGAAGTTTATTAAATTTGCAGTAATCTTTAGAAGCGTGGCAGAGCATCCCAAAAAAATAGAGAAGAAAAGTAAATGAGAAGCCATCAAATAAAGTCAGCAAATGGAAACAATTAAACGAGAATTATTGCCTCTGGTGGAGAAGCAGATTGGAAGAAAGAAAATACTGCTTATCATGGGGGCAAGGCAAGTTGGGAAGTCAACTTTATTGAAAGATATCTTCCGGAATCGGGAGAAGGTGGTCTGGATGAACGGAGACGACCCGGATATTGCTGCGACTTTGGCTGACATTTCTTCGACAAGACTTCGAACGATGTTAGCGGGAAAAGACTTTTTTATCCTTGACGAGGCCCAAAGGATTCCTGACATAGGACTTAAATTGAAACTGATTGCCGATAACATGGAGGATATTCAGGTTGTGGCCACCGGAAGTTCATCTTTTGAGCTCGCCTCAAAAGTCAGCGAATCGCTGACAGGAAGAAAACGGGAATACCAGATGTTTCCGCTGACATTCAAGGAGATGGTTGACCACTCCGATTTACTTAGCGAGACGCGTCTTATTCCTCATCGCCTGACGTTTGGGTACTATCCCGAGGTTGTCACCTCCCCTGGGGAAGAAAAGGAAGTGTTGAAGGAATTGGCCGACAGTTATCTCTACAAAGATATTCTCCAGCTCGATGGAATACTGAAATCAGAAAAACTTACGAAGCTTCTTCAGGCCCTATCGCGTCAGATCGGAGACCAAATCTCTTACCGGGAAATTGGGATGCTTATTGATCTGGATCCAAAAACTGTTGAGAAATACATAGACATTCTGGAGAAGAGCTTCATCGTCTTCAGATTAGGCAGTTTTTCGCGCAATCTTAGGAATGAACTGAAAAACAGCAAGAAAATCTATTTTTATGATTTAGGCATCCGCAACGCGGTGATTGGTGATTTCAGGCAGCCCGAGCTGCGACAGGATGTGGGGGCGTTGTGGGAGAACTTTGTTGTCAGCGAACGGCTCAAACGCCACCGGTATAACCGGGATTTCGCCAACATGTGGTTTTGGCGTTCAACCCAACAAAAGGAGATAGATGTCATTGAGGAAGAGAATGGCCAGCTTTCGGCATTTGAAATAAAATGGAATCCGGGCAAAAAGAACGTAAAACTTCCCAATCAATTTGCCGAAGCCTATCCCGAGGCCAATTTCAAAGTCATCACTCCCGGCAACATCGAGGAATTCCTGCTATAAAAACTATAACCTCACGAACCATTGAGTGCTGGGAACACGTATCACCACCAAACTAAAGAAATAAGAAATCCAATTCCAATCATTAGTGTCCACTAAAAGTTGTGATGGCACTATTGAAGGAGATAAATACACCAATATATAGAATAATTAGTTTTGATAAAGAATCACTTTGTCGGCCTCTACGTTCTTGTAGAAAGGCAGGAAACTCCGTTTAAGCCAGTCGGAAACTGTATATACCCGAGCATTTACAATTTCTCCAAATTTTAATCCCAGTTCAAAGAAAGGGTAGCCGTATCTGTTGTCTTCTTCCATCGTTACCCGGTTTTCACCGGGAATGAGGACATGAAGATCCCAATCAGAATCATCACGATAATCTCCCCGGGCTCGAGAGCCATAAAGCACTACCCGCGAACCCTCCGGCAAAAGCCTCTTTGCAAGAGTCTTCAAGTCGGCAATCAATGTGTGATCTGCTACGTTCATTTTCTTCTGAGAGAATCTTCCCATTTCTTGAACGTAAAGATATAAACAAATTCCCCCACTTCAAAATTTAAAAAGAAAAGTTTTGAGAACTGGTTTGAGGGCTATTGTGTCCACTTACCTTTTGCATGGTTGCTGAAGAAGACGTTAAAAGGGCCGGCGCTTGCGCGTCGACCCCTTTATTTGTTATTGGGAGTCTGGGTGTGTCCCCGACTCGCGGGATCCGATTTGTTAAAGCATTACTTTCTCGGCCTTGCCGCCTTTAACCATGATGTAGAGGCCCTTGCCCGGACGCGTAACCTTGTTTCCGGTCAGGTCGAAATATTCAATCGCTGAATTCATGACGTCCGATTCAATGGCGCCGACGCCGGAGTACTCCGGCACGACGAGGCTACCGCCGGTCCAGTTGAGCATAAGTTCGCAGTAGTTCTGCAAGCTGCATCCTGCATACATGGAAGTCTGCGGGAAATTGATTGTGCGCGTTGCCTCATCATAGGTTGCGAGTTGATAACCGTAAGCCGTGAGAGTGGCTGCATCAAGACCTGAACCATCAATCACTGACCACAGCGTAAGCATACCGTGACCAATGTCGAGACCTGAATTGGTCCGCTTGATAACGACAGCTTCGGGATCCGTCACGTCGACATACATGTAATGGGTGTGGTCACGCTGGCAGAACTTGCCTGACTCAGCGGCAACAGGATGATTCTTGAATATATCCGCTACGCGATAGATGCCGGGCTTAGAGTCATTGGCTTCTACCTTCACGGTATAGGTGTGGTTTTCCTCGCAGTATCCGAAGATCGGGAGGAAAGGATCTGTGAATGTGCCGTCCCCAATCTCTTTCCAGCCTTCAGTTTCATCATTATGGACTGAAACCCATGTCAGCCATTCAGCTTTCTTACGTCCATTGGCGTTAAGTCCGACTACGGATACTGTATAGATATCCTGACCTGCTACGGCGGGATAGCTGTAAGTTTCCCCGGATTCAAGGTTGACGCCTTCCTCTACGGTCATGTCAAAGTATGTGCCCTGACCGATGCGGCTCTCCGGCATAACACGCACCTTAATGGAGGTAATGGCATCTCCGGCCGTGACCTTCACATTGACAGGCTCGTCAACATCGATACATTCATCAGTCTCCACAGTCAGGCTGTAGTCAGGTTCTACCCCTCCCGGGAAGCGGACACGGACCTTACCTTCAGAATTGGCAGTCCACTGCACGCCACGGGCCGTGACAGCAAATGTCGTTACGTCATAACCGTTTTTGAAAGAGGGCGGGAAAGAAATTACTCCGTTAAGATATTCTCCTCCGGCCTCAGGCTTCATTGACTTCATGGTCTCAATGCCGACAGCATCGATGAGGGCCTGCACGTTCGAATGCAAAATGACGGGCATGCCATCCATAATCACACCCAGGTCGCCACCTTCTCCCCATACCCAGTCGGGATCCTCGGCGTGGATGACGAAATAATAATTGTGGGCGGCATCATACTCCACTTTCCCGTCTTTCACAGCCGACCATTCAGCATAAGGATTGACGAGACGATACATCCCCGGGGTCTCCTGAGCTTCCTCAATCTCGACTTCCATTTCCTCTCCTTGGGGAAGGTTCTTGAAAGAGGAGAAGAAGCCGTCTACAAATGTGACTTTCCCTTTGGATTCCCAAGTCACCGCATCTTCGGCGCCATAAGTTTTCGTCGCAAATAGCAAAGAAGAAGACAGGGCAACCACTGTCATGATGGATCTGTAAATTTTCTTCATCGTTAAATAAATTTTCTCCGATTCCTCCGATCTTCGGATTCGTGTTAGTTCTAAATTTCTGTGATGGCCGGGGTCTGCGGAGGAACAGTGGCCTCCCCGGCCTGTCGCGATATAAAATTATATACTATACGTTCTATCTCAACTACCGTTTGCTACATATTATTGTCGTTATCCCTTCCATACGTAGTCGTATTCAATACTTATATCAAGACTATAAATCAGTCATTCAGGTAATTAATTTTAAAAAATCTACCATGCGTTGCCCTTTTGATACGACTTTTTAAGACCCATTTCTGCCCTCTCTACGCCATTTTAGAATCAAAAAATGCCCCTTTTCAGGCCAAAATCTACCCCGCTTCCCTTTCTTTTTATTCAACCAAAAGATTACTTTGTTAATTTTGTGTATACGATTTCAGAATTCCATAACCAAAAGGACTTTATGAGATACGTCTGTTTTACTATCCTTTTTATACTTTTATCAACCTTAGGAGCCTCTGCAAGCGTCCCTCCAGGAAAAGATGCACAGAAAAACCTGAGGGTGAAATATCTTGAACAACGCAAAAACGATCCTACTGCCTCCCCGGAAGTGAGATTAAACTTCATCAACGCACTTTTCCGGGAACTTGCATCGGATCCTCCCCGCCACCTCTACATTGAAAAAGGCAACCTCCTCCGAAAGATGGGGAAACCGGAAGAAGCCTTGGCCGTCTATAATGAAGGATTGAACAAGACTTCCCCTGATTCTATCGTGTCTTATCTGAAGCTGCTTAACGAAAAAACCGGGGCAGCCGTCGAAGCTTACCATTTCACTGAAGGATTGGAAAGCGCCTACACAATGATGGCCACCCCCATGCCAGATTCGTTGCTGCAATACGGAATTATGGCGAGGTTGAATCTCGTAAATATTTACCGTCGCTTCCGCAACCCCAAAAACGCTGAGAAATATCTCAAATCGGCCAAAGAAGCTCTGAAAAATGCCCAATCCCACGGCATGCCAAGGAATGTCGCTGAGAATTATCAGGGAAAGATTCTCCGGAACGAGGCGTTGCTCGACATTGAGCTTAACAATGTGGAGGAGGCCGCCCAGAAAATTGAGATAGCCCAGAAACTTGACAAGGACTCCGTCGATCTTCTCTCCTCCCTCTCAATCCTGGCATTGATTTCGCTTAAACGACATGAATATGAGGAAGCGGAATACTATTTCCACAAGACCCTTGAACTCAACATTCCTCATTCCTATACACTGGCCAACACCTATTATCTCATCTCGTTGCTTGTAGAGACAGGCCGCATTGCCGAGGCGGAGGAACTTATAAAAACCTCCGCTCCCCTGCTTGAACGCATGAAAGGCGGATCATTCGACCACATGTATTATTATCTTCAATACAACATCGCCCGCGGCAAGGGGGACATAGCAACGGCTCTCCAACTCCTTGACAAGGCCTATAACGCCAATGACTCGATCAACCTTGGTCTTCTTCTGATCAATTCTTCGGAAGTGGCCGGAAAATATGAACTTGAATTCCAGCAGAAGGAATTCGATTCCATCCAGCGAAAGGAAAAGATAAAGACCTTTGCCATCATCGGACTTCTTTGCATAGTCCTCGCCGTCATAGCGTGGGTTGCCGTGCTGATACGGAGACAACGCGGAAACCATGATGAAATCGAAAGTCTCCAGGAAACCATAACTTCCATTGATGAGCGACATGGAGAAGAGATGCAGGAGACAAAGACTCATCTCGATGAAAGAAACCGAAAAATGGCCTCCATGGCCTTGAACCTGGCGATGGTTGACTCGACCCTCAATGACATCAAATCGATTGCCGGAGACTACACCATTTCCAAAACGGAAGCCCTTTCGAAGATTCAGAAACTGCTTATGACCGAACGGATTCAACATCGGGCATGGGAAGTGTTCAAGGAAAGCTTCGAAGAGATCAACCCGGATTTCTTCGGGAAACTCTACAGGGTTTGCCCCACTCTTTCCAACGCTGAAATCCGGATGGCATCCTTCATGCTGCTGAACCTTCCGATGAGCACTGTTGCAGACATGACCAACCGCTCGGTGCGCACCGTAGGCACAATCCGTTATAACGTAAGGAGGAAATTATGCATCACCGGCAGCGCCGAAGCCTGGATGACACGTCTCTCCTTGGCAGATGATGAGGAAATCGAACGGCTTGCGCGCATCGTCCGGGAAAAGGGTCCGGCTTCCAAAGACTCTGAGCCGGAAGAATCCTAAGCCCTGTTGCACGCATCTATGCCGGATCCCGCCATATTCCCGAAGGCGCAAGACGAGGCTCGGGAATGTGTTGTCGAATGCGGGATCAGCCCCGGATGACGGTGAACGTCATGTAGGCGGCGTAGAGGAGGGTCAGAAGGATGCCGGCGCCCCTGCCTATTTTCTTTGAGCGGGAGAGAGATGGAAGGAACCATATCAGACCGGAAGCGACAACAAGCGTGAAGAAGTCGACAAATCCTATCGTGTCTGCGTCAAGAGGAATCACAAGCGAACTTAGTCCGATTGTCAACAAGGCGTTGATGATGCATGATCCGACAATGTTACCCAATGCTATTCCGCTTGCCCCTTTAAGGGCAGCCGTGACAGAAGTGACCATATCCGGCAACGCATTCCCGATCGCCACCACCGTCAACGCCACCATAGCTTCGCTCATGCCGATCTTCAAGGCCAGACCTGACGCACCGTCGACGACCCAGTTGCCACCTATCACAAGCGCACCAAGCCCTACGCCAATCATCAGCCATGAGAACCATTGATGATTCTGGAGCTGAGCGTATCTGAAGCTGATCAGACGAATCTCCTCCTTCAAGGAATGGGCATGCACGATCCCTGTCTGTTCGGTTTCATGATTTGATGTCGCCGATGAGGATGAGTCCTCTTCATCTGCCGGATCAGCCCCTCCATCCTTGCGGGAGGAAAGGATCATGAACCACATATAGAAAATGAAAATCACCATCAGCATGATTCCTGACGACCGGTTGATGATATTATGATGGAAGCCATCGAAAAGGACAGTATCGCCCGCAATCCAGAGCGATGCGGAAGCAATGAAAAGTATCGGAAGATCCTGGGTCCTCAACACTCCTTTAACCTTAAACGGCCTCACTATTCCCATCACCCCCACCACAAGCAGCAGATCAAAGATATTTGAGCCGATCACCTCCCCCATCGCCATGGCAGGCTTATGACGGAAAGCGGATTCCACACAGACAACCAGATCAGGCATTGTGCTTCCAAGCGCAACAACGGTCAAACCGATGATCAGATTTGAAACCTTGAATCTGCGAGCGACGGCTACGGAGCCATCCGTTACAAAATTCGCCCCGAAAACAAGGAGGGCAAGGCCAAGCAGCAGGATTATTACATCAAGAAACATACTCTATGGGGATTTTTGAGAATGAGTAAACTCTATAATTATCAAGCGCTATTTGTCACGTGACATATCGGCCAATGGGGCAAGCCTGTATGCGAACCATGAAAGGATCAAGGCAATGACCGTCACCGCCACAAACACAATCGCCGTTGAATGGAACATATTTCCCAGACCAACGAGCGGGGACACAACGGCAGCAAAAGCATATTTCACCACGCTAAGGATGGCCGAGGCCGTGCCTGCCTCTCCGCGTCCCACTTCCATCGACAGCGTATTTGCGCTTGAGAAAATCATGCCGGAAAAGAGCAACATCGGAACCGCACACACTTCATACCATAAAAAACTCCATTCCTCCCACATCACCACTGCTTCCCCGCTTCCGAAGAGGAACATACCCACACATCCGACCACAAGACCTTGCTTCATAACCTTGAAACGCAATGCCAATGTGGATCCTACCCCCATTGCCAGGGCATTGCCTCCGAAGATCAGTCCGAAGGCGGAGGCGCTGAATCCATAATGATCCTGAATCATGAAAGGGGCCGAAGATATATAGGCGTATAGCAATCCTATGGCCACGGCTTTGATGGTCACGTATATCATGAAGCGGCTATTCAGGAAAAGGGAGCGGTAGGCCTTCAGATAAGCCTTGACGCCCGGCTGCTGTATGCGTCGCTGCGGTGGGAGAGTCTCACGATAATGAGTGGTCCAGAGAGTCATCCCTACTCCTATTGCAAGGAGAATGATGAAGATTCCCCGCCAACCCATCCGGGCAGCCATGAATCCTCCCGCGACAGGGCCCAGCGCAGGGGCGACTCCATTGACAACCCCTACTATCGCCATGAGCTTGGCCAATTGCCGACCGTCATACACATCGGCAGGGATGGAAGTCGAGAGCACCATGGCTCCTCCCGCCCCAAGACCCTGAAACAATCGGCAGACATTGAAAAATGTGATGTCATGTGAGAAGAGAGAAATTCCGGTGGCAAGCGCAAAAATGATCAGCGAGATGATCAGCACGGGTTTACGCCCGTAACGGTCGGACGCAGACCCCCAGACCACTGACCCCAGTCCCATGCCGAGCATCGCCATCGAAATACCCATCTGGGTCATCGACGGAGTCGTGTGGAATTGACGCATCATGGAGGGAATCGTCGGCAGGTACATATCGTTGACCAACGAAGAAAATGCGCCTATTATAGCTATGAAAGCAACGAAAAGCCCATAGTTTTTAGGGGCCGGAGACAGCGAGGGGGAAGAAACCCCTTTAGAAGGGGAGGGGGGATTCGAATTCATATTGTCTGTTATCTATGGGAAATGTGAATTTCAATTTATGGGCATGGAGACATAGACGTCCGATGGGGGAGGTTTCAGAATCTCCGTAAAGTGGATCGCCGGCTATCGGTATTCCAAGCCCCTTTTCAGACGCCGCATGGACACGCAGCTGATGGGTCCGGCCGGTAAGAGGGCGTAAGAGCACGCGGCTCCTCCCCTCCTCAACGCCGGAGAACTCATATTCTGTGACCGCTTCCTTGCCTTTCTCAAAATCAACCCGCTGACGAGGCCTGTCGAGCCAGTCGGGCGACAGGGGCAAAGATATCTTTCCAATGTCCGGAAGTCCCGCAGCACGATAATCCCCTTCGAGCAAAGCCACGTATCTCTTTGAAACCTGACGCTTGGCAAACATAGCCTGCAGCATTCTATAGACTTCTCCACCAAAAGAGGCCACAAGCAGTCCGGACGTATCCTGATCCAGACGATGGACCAACCTTACCTCCTTTTCCACGCCATACCTTTCATCAAGCCATTGCTGAACCGAGATAGCTTCCCCTTTTCCGGGTACGGACAGCATCCCGGAAGGTTTGCTGATGATGCAGAACCATTGATTCTCAAACAAGACTTCCGGCACAGGAACCTTAATCGCAGGAGGGTTGTCACGTAACGGAGGGTCTACATCAAGTCCCTGCAACATCCAGCGCAACACAGGAAGGCATTTTCCTCTGCATGCAGGATAATGATGGCCATGCCTACGGATTTCCCCTCCTTTCGGGACACCATACCAATATTCAGCCATCGCAATCGGAGTCAACCCTCGTTGATAGACTGCCTGAAGGAGCTTGGGACCGCAACATTCCCCGGCTCCGGAAGGGGGCACTTTCATAGGGGTGGAGGCAAATATATCGATAAGGCTTTTACTCTCACCCCGGGCATTCAGAAGCCTGAAATTTGAAAAAAGCCATTCCTGCAACGCCTCCGACCTCGCACGCCGCTCTGCCTTTAAATCAGCCACCTTCCTCTCCGCGTCCGAAAGGCGTTGCGTAAAGGGCTCCAGATCGGCCTTCATCCTCTTTTTCATGCGATGAAGTTCGGCCTTTTCAAACTGACTCTCGCGAATCATTTGGGCCCGATCCTCTTCTGAGAGTTTTTCAGATTGTCGGCGAGCAGCCCGTTCATGCTTGGATTTGGTGGTTTTTTCCTTGAACGTAGCAACCTCGCTTTCAAGGCGCTCCTTCTCAGTCTCATATTCAAGGCGTAACCGGGCAACCGGGCCGGACTCAAATTCATCGATAACCTTATTCAGACGGGAAATCTCAGCCTCCTCAGTTTTAAAATGTCCTTCCGGGTCGAGATAGTCAAAAGGCGCCTCCACGAAACCATCCCGATGAAATCCCCCTGCCCCTATTTGTCCGGAAAAGGCATAAAGGGCGTGCTGACAACCGGAAGAATCCTCGGCAATAAGCACGCCGAGCATCTTCCCGGCCTCAAGCTCGCGGATAAAAGCCCGGTCGGTCGGGTCAGCACTTTCCTTCAGCGTCTCCAGGTTGGCACAAAGCCTACTGAATGCTGCCTCGCAACGCGGATCCGGCGTATAATCAAAAGGATTATTCATCATTGGGGTTGAAAATCATTGGGGTTGAAACGGCGCGATGGGAAGTCGGCCAATTTAAGGGGAAACCTCAACGCAGGGTCGTGCGCCTCCGGATAATCGGCCTCCGGCAAACGGATGGCTGTCGGGAAATAATCCATACCAAAGAAGCGGAACCAATCGCCGGGATCTTCCATTCCTTGCGCATTATCATCATCAGCAGCTGGAATTTCAACCTCCACATATTCCACCCCACGCTCCCGAAGCTGACGGCGGGACGTAGGCGTAAGGTTGGCGACCTCAACTGGCCGTCCGGTCTGACTCTGACGCTCGACTATATAATCGATGAAGATGGAATAGCGCGCAAACGTAAAACTTCCGGAAGCAATCCAAAGCAGGCTGCTTAACCCTACCAACGCGATCAACAGACGCCTTAGCGCATTGTTCCACCATCTCCTCCTCCGCAACGCAATCCGCGCAAGATAGGACAGAACAAGAGGTAACAACACCGCCATCCATAGGAACGGGATGTATCGTGCCCACCAGCTCTGATCGAAAATCCAACAAAACAGGAAGGCCGTCAGATATGCCACCCACCATCTAAATGCCGGACGAGCAACCGCCATCAAAGCCACCCCGACAAGCAGCATCGGCATCATCAGAAAGCCAAATCCGTTAACGTTCGCCACCCTTGAATACGTCCCGAGGAGAGGAGAGAGTGACGCGGATAGAGCTGGATTCCCCCGTAGAATTCCCCATGGCGTGTCGGAGGTGGAGAGCAGCGACTTTAAGAAATTGCCTACAACCGTTCCGTCTGAAAACATCTCGGGGGTGTTGGAAGTCATTATGTCAACACTCTCCTGGTTAAGCGGATAATATGGGCAACCGTGGTCAAGGACATTCGTCAGAATCGGATTATACCCAATGAGGCACACCCCCACTGCCACTGCCCCTAAGACCGTCACTGTGCATCGTCCGAGCAGACGGTATTTTTTATCAGCCACACACCATCCGGCAAGAAAAAGAGCCGTAAGGCCGAGGTAAAAGAAATGGGTAATCTTCACGTTGAGTCCGAATGCGACCGACATGAAAAGGATCACATACCCTCCCCTACGTTCAGGATGTCGGTAAACAAGAATGAACCCGGAAATCAGCAGGAGCATTGCCAACCACAGGATATAATCGACATACATCGACAGGAATTGCCCGAGAACGAGGGGATTACATATCGCCACGGCCACACAAACAACTCTTTCCAGGGAAGAAATCCTCTCCGCGCATGAGGCTTCCAATGCTTTCCAGGAAAGCAGGGCCGTTGACAAAATAAGGATAGGACCAACGATTTTCGTGGCCTGAAGATTCCCTGTCAGGCTCAGCATAGCAGCCTGAAAAAGTTCCGCAGCGCGAGGATAATATGTGACCCACAACGACCCTGTCGGCGAGGGACCATCGAGGGGATTCCAACCCTCGGCGAGAAGCACAACCGTGTCCGAATGATAGAGATACGTATCGAAACTTGGATCATAGACAAATGCCGACAGAAGGCTTACGATCGCCACAAACCCAAACCCTGCCAGAGCCGACATCAAGAGCCTTAGGCCTTTGCATCCTGACGCCCACGCGGTACTTATTATAGCAGCACCCGCCCCGGCAAGCGGAATCCAAGCCCCCAGCGGACCATGCGCCCAAAGCGTGACGGCTGCCAGCAAATCCGTAAAGAACAGAAAGCCCAATAGCAGGAGCCCGAGCAACAAAGCGTCGGGACAATAGGCGCGGCGGGTATCTGTAAAAATGCGTTTCATTGCCACAAATATAGTGAAATTTGCCGGAACTCTCTCCAGCGCCAATCCCACGCCTGCAATATCGTTGTAAGAGCGGGCGTTATTGTTATGATTAATTTTAGGCAAAAGATCCCGTAGGTCAACCCTATGACGAACAATCCAACATCTGAAACTCCACGACTTAAGTTCCGGAACAACTTCGGGGCTATCCGCTACGTGCTCTGTTTCGCCATAGCCCTGTCGCATTTCAACGGCCTGACGGGAAGCCATCTTTGGTTTCCCATCACGGCCTACCACCGCGTCTGCAGCTTCTTCGTCATGAGCGGTTTCCTTATCTACGGCAGCTATTTCCGCGCCGCCGGATGGAAAGACTATCTCCACAACCGAGCATGGCGCATACTCCCCTCATATCTTCTCACCGTCTTCGGCTGCGCCCTCCTGCTCTTCTTCGTCTCCGACCGGAGCACAGGGGATTATTTTCTATCGGTCCATTGGTGGAAATACCTACTGGCCAACGCCACTTCCCTCAACTTCATCGAGCCCACCTTGCCCGGCGTCTTCCAGGGTCATCCCGAAGAAGCCGTCAACGGTTCGCTTTGGACAATGAAGGTCGAATGGGCTCTATATCTTCTGATAATCCCCGTAATAATCTGGACCCGGCGTAGCGGGGTCGCATTCTGGAAAGTCTTCCTCGGAATCCTTATCTTTTCGATCCTTTACAAATATGGATGCGGAGAACTTTATCTTTCCACAGGCCGCGAAATATTCAGGATAATGGAGCGACAGTTCGGAGGCCAGCTGGCTTATTTCTACTGTGGGGTCGCCCTGTTCGTCTATTTCGACAAAATCAAAGGCTATAAGGAATGGCTGGCGGCTGCCGCGCTCGTCATAGTGGTTGTAGGCTCCGTATGGTTTGCAGACAACCGTCTTTATTCCCTTCTCATCTTCCCTCTCTCGATCTCGACCCTGGTCGTCGCGCTTGCCTTCATCGGACGCTGGGGCGCATGGGCCGAACGCTTCGAGAACTGCTCCTATGAAATCTATCTCTTCCATTTCCCGCTCACTCAGGTTGCCGTCCATCACGGTTTGCCCGACAAGTTAGGCCATTTCCCGACCTTCCTGCTCATCTTTGCGACGGCCGCCCTGACAGGATATTTCGTGGCCACGCGGATCTCCGCGCCGCTCCGGCGCGCGCATCGCCGAGGCGCAGCCCCGACCCGGAACCTCGCTCCCTCCCCAACAAATTCATCGCCGGAAACAGCCCCGGATTCCGAACGCGCAATGGCGGAAAGCGAGCGAGGAATGCAATAAACTGCGCCCCGTCACGTTATTACCACGTAGCAAAATGCGCTTTTATCTACGGGGTTGACACCCCATTCCGCAACGACAAATGAAACTGATTTCAAGAATCCTACCCTTCATACTTTCCAGCCTTGCGCTGTTTGCCTCGCTGCCGGGCTATTGCGCCCCCCCGGAAGCCTCCTCATGGGAAGTCTATACTTCCTTCGACTGTTATCCTCACCGCATAATGGAATCGGAGCGATATACATATTTCTTCGTCTCCCAAGCCAGAATTGACCAGACCAAGGAATATTATGACCTCCCGGCCGGCGGCCTTTTCTATTTTGACAAACAAAACCCTGAGGCCGGAATCCGCGATCTCCGCAGCCGCGTCGCCTTGACCGGAGACGAGATGAAGACGGCCGACCTGAACCCGGCCACAGGGATGCTGGTGATCGGTTATGCCGACGGCCTCGTCGAGGTTGTCGACGCCTCCGACCGTGTCCATACGTTCAAGACCCTGCTGCGTCATCGCCTGCTTGCCCGCCGCCTCCCCATGGCTGTCGGCTTCCCTATCGAAGGAAAAGATATCTGGATCGCCACTTCCGGCGGCTTCCTTCATATCGACGGCGAGAAGATGCAGGCAAAGGAAGCTCCGCTGTTCGACCAATCCTTCAGCGACATTTGCCCGGTGGGCAATCAGGTCATTGCCATAATCGACGGCAAGTTCCATGCCGCCCCCGCGGACGGACATCTCTCCGCCCCGGTCACATTCTCGGCCCTCCCCATTGATATCCCCTACCCCCAGGCAATCATGCCGCTGGACGATTCCTCATTCGCCTTCCTGGGAGCGACCGCTGCCAACAACAATCCGAAATGCCGCGCCATTTATCTGGCCACTCTAAAAGATGGGAAATGGAGCGCACGCCTGGTTCAGGAATCCGCCTCCCTCTCGGGAACTCTTGACGCCAACACCTGCCTTGCCACGACAGGCGAGCATCAGGGAATGCGGATACGCGACGGCTATCTCCTATTCAACAGCGTCAGCGCAATCCGCGTTGGCTTCGGCCTGAAAAGCGACGGCTCGCTGAACCGCGAAGACATCTCGCTGCGCGACGGCAGCCCCGCCGCACTCGGAACATACGACTTCGAGAACTTCTGGACCTATACTGACCGAGGCCGTTTCACGCGCCTCAGCCACACGTCCGGCACATGGGCCGCCCTTACCGACGCGCTAATGCCCGCCGGGCCCGCTCCCTATCGGCAGACCCTATATGCCGCTTCCCCGGAGTATGGGATGATCGCTGCCAATTATGGCATCACCACCGCTTTCCTCAACAGCCCCGAAGTCGGGCTTCAGCTTTCGGCGATGAAAGATGGGAAATGGACCAATCTCTCCCCTAATGCCTACATCCCGACGTTCGCTAAAGAGAACGAGGCGATGAAAGCAAAATTCGAGACCCACCGCAATTTCTATCCGACATGCTCACCCTGCAATATGGCCGTCGATCCTGAAAACTCGCGCTACGTCTTTGCCGGCTCACGCCTCTCGGGCCTTGCCGTCGTCGACCTTGAAAACCCGGAGTCGGCCGTGCTTAACCTTTCCTCTCCCTCAGGATTCTCAAAAACCCGCTTCGGCAGTTTCCCCGGCTATTACGATCTCCTGCCCGCCAACAGCTGGGGAGAATACTGCCCGATCAGCGTCGGAGGATTCGACCGGGACAACACACTCTGGCTCCTCTTCGCCCACTCCGGAGGGAAAGGGGATTACAAATACCCTGTGTTCTACTACTGGACGGCCGCGGACCGCGCCACAGCTGTAAAGCCTGAAGTGATGAACGCCGCCAATGTAAGCGCAACCGGGGCAAAATTCCCTCAGCCTATCTTTGTCGGAGAGAAAGCCAACACGGCCATGTCCTACTCCTTCATGCTCACCCCGTCGCATCCTTCGAACAGGAACAAACTCGTTGCATATCTTCACGGCTCCGAGCGTACGGTCATGATTTATGACCATAACGGCACGCCGTCTGATTCGAGCGACGACTCGTTCAGCCAATTCCATACCATCCGGCTCCCGAACGGGGCCGAGATCCTCATGCAATACGGCTATTGCCTGGCGGAGAATCCCCTCAACGGAAGGATCCTCATCGGCTGTTTCCACGGCGCTTTCGAGATTGACATCAACTCCCCGGTTGAGAACGGCGTGATTGCCGGGCGCGAACTCGGAATCCACAATGGCGACGGGAGCATCTCCCCGATTGCCCACGAAAGCCTTGTCTCGGCCGTCGGATATGATGAATTCGGGCGCACATGGGTCGGGACCCAGACAAACGGAGTCGTCGGGCTGTCGGCCGACTATTCCCGCGTCGTGGCGACCTACAATACTGCCAACTCCCCGCTCCCGGACGACTATGTGACCGGTATCGGCTGGGATCCGCAAGGGAAACGCCTCCATATCGGGACGCTCAACGGGCTTTGCTCGGTCAAGCCTGACCATGAAGAGATCTTTGCCTCGCGTCAGCCTGATGCCATGTTTGCCTATCCTGAAGCTGTCACGCCGGACTTTTCAGGCAACGTCGCGATTTACAATGTATCCCGCGTCTCGCGCCTCGAAGTCCGCGACCGCAACGGCGAGATCATCGCCTTCCTCCCTCCCGCCACGGAAGGCATCACCCACTGGGATCTGACCGACACTGCCGGCAACCCCGTTGCATCCGGCAGCTATCGGATCTGCGATCTCAGCCGCGTCAATCCCGACCTGAACATAATGGTCGTCAGATAACCCGTTATAAAGGATGAATCCCATGCAAAATATCATCTCCCCGGCTTCCAATTCGTTGAAGGCGGGGAGATTTTTTATGGTTTTTCATGAGACCTGGTCTAAATTTGCCATTTCCGAGGATTCTGAGTAACTTTGCAGACTATGAGCGGACTTTTCAATCCTGAGACATATTACACAGTGGTCTGGTCGATGCTCGCCCTCGCAGTGGTCGTCTTCATAGCCCTTCACCGCTTCACAGCCGGCTACGGCATGATGTATAACCGAAAATGGGGCTTAGGCGTCAACAACCGTCTCGGCTGGGTCCTGATGGAAGCGCCCGTCGTAGCGGTCATGTTGCTGCTTTGGATTTTCAGTCCCAGACGCGGGGAGGCAGCGCCGGTCGTGATGACGCTCATCTTCCTCCTCCATTATTTCCAGAGAGCCTTCATCTTTCCGTTCCTGATCCGCGGGCGCAACCGGATGCCGCTGGCAATCATAATCATGGGGGCGGTTTTTAATGTCATCAATGCCTACATGATCGGCGGCTGGATATTTTATGTGGCCCCTGCCGGGACTTATCCTGTGTCATGGCTCTGGGATCCCCTATTCATTCTCGGAACATGCGTATTCATTTGCGGCATGGTCATCAATCTCCAGTCGGACCATATCATCCGTCACCTCCGCAAACCCGGCGACACGCGCCATTATATCCCCCGGGGAGGAATGTTCCGGTTTGTCACCTCGGCCAATTATCTCGGAGAATTGACGGAATGGATCGGCTACGCAATCCTGACATGGTCGCTCGGAGGGCTCGTGTTCGCGGTATGGACATTTGCAAACCTTGCCCCGCGCGCCGTCAGGATCCATCAGCGCTATGAATCGGAATTCGGAGCTGATTACACGTCTCTCCAACGGAAATACCTTATCCCATACATCTATTGATATGGATTCGAAACTATTCACCCCCGGCAAGATAGGCCCCGTCGAACTCCGCAACCGGACGATCCGCAGCGCAGCATTCGAAGGGATGGGCCGCGACAACGGCCCGACGGAAATGCTCCGCGATTATCATCTTTCCGTGGCCCGGGGAGGCGTGGGGATGACGACGCTCGCTTACGCAGGCATAAGCCGCTCCGCCCTCTCTTTTGACACGCAGCTTTGGCTACGCCCCGAGATTGTCGGGGAACTCAGGGAAATCACCGACGGAATCCACGCCGCCGGAGCCAAGGCCTCCATTCAGATAGGCCATTGCGGCAACATGACCCATATAAAGACAGCAGGGGGCATCCCGGTCGGAGCCTCCTCCGGCTTCAATCTATATTCCCCCACAATTGTCCGCGGACTCCGCCCCGACGAGCTCCGGACCCTCGCCAAGGAGTTCGGCGATGCCGTCCGCACGGCCCGCGATGCCGGGTTCGATTGCGTCGAGGTCCATGCCGGACATGGCTATCTCATTTCCCAGTTCCTTTCCCCCTATACCAACCATCGGCGCGATTCATTCGGAGGCTCGCTCGACAACCGGATGCGTTTCATGCGGATGGTGATGGAGGAGGTGATGAAAGCGGCCGGCGACGATATGGGGGTCCTCGTGAAGACCAACATGCGCGACGGTTTCAAAGGAGGTCTGGAAATCGAGGATTGCCTGACTGTGGCCCGTGAGCTCGAACAGCTCGGCGCCCATGCCCTTGTCCTTTCGGGGGGATTCGTCAGCAAAGCCCCGATGTATGTCATGCGCGGGGAGATGCCCATCCGCACGATGACCCATTATATGAAGTTGTGGTGGCTGAAATATGGCGTCCGGGCGGTCGGGAAATGGATGATACCCTCAGAGCCCTTCAAGCCTCTTTATTTTCTGGAGGACGCGAAACGTTTCCGCAAGGAACTCCGGCTGCCGCTGGTCTATGTCGGGGGAGTCATCGACCGCAATGGAGCTGAAACTGCCCTCGCCGAGGGATTCGAGTTCATCCAGATGGGACGCGCCCTGCTCAACGAGCCCGACTTTGTCAACAGGATGAAGGAAAGCGAAGGGAATCACCGTTGCGGCTGCGACCATGTCAACTATTGCATCGCCAGGATGTATTCCCGCGAAATGGCCTGCCATAAACATTGCCCTGACCTGCCTGCCGACATCCGCCGGGAGATCGAAAAGATAAAAAGCCGTGGCTGAGAACAAGGAGCGAATGAAGGCCGAACTCCGGGGCGACCTGCGCGGAAGAATGGCAATCGTGACCGGGGCGAGCAGCGGCATCGGGCTTGCCTTCTGCCGGACTCTCGCCTGGATGGGCTGCGGATTGTTGATGATATCAAACCAGCAGGAAGAGTTAGGGGCGTGCGCAAGGGAAATATCGGCAAACTTCGGCGTGACAGCCATACCGTTCTTCTGCGATCTCACAGATCCGGACGTGGCATCCCGCATCGCTGACTTTGCCGACAGCAAGAGCCTCCGGATCGATTATCTCATCAACAATGCCGGCATTTTTTCTTTCCTCCCAATCGCGGAGACTCCGGAAAGAAAGATTGATTGCTTCGTTGACCTTCATGTCCGCGCCGTCACATCGCTTAGCCGACTGTTCGCGCAAAGATTCATCAAGCAGGGCCATGGCCGGATCCTCAACATGAGCTCCATGTCCTGTTGGGCACCCATGCCGGGGTTGGCGATGTATGCCGCCACAAAAGCATATATCCGAGTCTTCACTCGCTCGCTCCATTACGAGCTTCTCGACAGCGGCGTCACCGCAACGGCCGCGTGCCCGGGAGGAATAGCGACCGATCTCTTCGGACTTCCTCCGAAGCTCATGAAGCTGGCCGTCAGGCTCGGAGCAGTGCAGACGCCGGAGAAATTCACGCGCACGGCTATCCGCAAAATGTTGCGCGGGAAGAAACAATATATCAACGGGCTTCTTAACCGGCTCGCCATTCCGGCTGTCGGCGTGGCTCCGACATGGCTGAGGATGATGGTGAAACGCCGGATGCTCGACCGTAACATTACCCGACCCTGAGCGGGCGGCAGAACTGAATCCTGCTCAGGATAAAACATTTAAACCCTCAACCGGGTTAGACTATAAAACACACTCAGATGGCAAACAAGTTAGTAGAAATCATCCCCCGTCAGGGAAGGCGCTTTGGCGAGCGCGAAGCCTATAGATTCTGTTGGCGCAAGGATGGAGAATGGCTCTCCACTTCATGGAAGGAATTCAGCCTCCAGGTGGAGGTGGCGGGGAAGGCTCTCTGCCGGCTCGGCCTGCTCGAAAAGGACAAGATTGCCATCTGCTCCCCCAACACTCCTCAGATTCTGATAACTGAGTTCGGGGCGTTCCGCAACCGCCTGACCGCCATCCCGATCTATTCCAGCAGCGTGCAGGCGCAGTTTGATTTCATCGTGTCGAACAGCGGGGCAAAAGTCCTTTTCGTCGGCGACAAACACCAGTATCCCCTGGCCTACAACCATTGGAAGCATCATGGGGGTGTGACCTGCATCGTCGTTTTCAAGAATGATGGCCTCCAGCTGATGGAGGACGATACTGTCACAATCTTCTGGGACGATTTCGTCCGACTCGGCATGGAGGCAGACGCCGCTGTGGCCGCCGAGGTCGAAGCCCGCGCATCGCGGGGACTGCCTGAAGATATGGCAACGCTGATATATACTTCCGGCACCACAGGCGAACCGAAGGGCGTTGCCATCACCCATGGCAACTATGATGCGGCCATCGAGAAGCACATGCAGATCCTTCATGCCATAAAGGATGATGACGTGACGATGTCGTTCCTTCCGATGAGCCATATCTTCGAGAAAGCCTGGACTTTCTTCTGCATCACTCGCGGATTGACCATAGCCGTCAATTATGATCCCCGGATAATTCAGGACACAATCAAGGAGGTCAAGCCCAACCTGATGTGTTGCGTGCCCCGCTTCTGGGAGAAGGTTTACGCCGGGGTGAAGGAGAAAATTTCCACAATGTCGTTCGCGCAGCGCCAGGCCGTCAAACGCGCCATTCGAGTCGGTTTCCGCCGCAATATCCGCTATGTCCGCGAGGGCAAGAAAGTGCCCCGCCTGCTGGAGGCTGAGTATAATTTCTGGGACCGACGCGTTTTCTCGTTGCTGAAACATGCGATCGGCATTCCGGATCCCAACTTCTTCCCGACGGCTGGGGCTCCCCTCAGCGATAAGATCACGCAGTTCATGCGGGCAGTCGGCATCGACATCATCATCGGCTACGGCCTGAGCGAGACGACGGCGACCGTCAGCTGCTTCCCTCCGACAGGGTATGAGATTGGATCAGTCGGCGTGCCCCTCCCGGGAATAAAGGTCCGTATCGATGAGAATGGGGAAATCCTTGTCAAGGGTCCGACTGTGACCCCGGGGTATTATAACAACCCGGAGGCGAATGCGGCGGCCTTCACAGACGACGGCTTTTTCCGGACGGGCGATGCCGGGTATTTCACCCCCGGCGGCGCATTGGTCCTTACCGAGCGCGTCAAGGATCTGTTTAAGACTTCCAACGGAAAATATGTCGCCCCGCAGTTGATGGAGAGCCGGTTGGCCGAGAATAAGTATATCGACGAGGTGGCCGTTATAGGCGACCGCAGGAAGTTTGTGACGGCCCTGATCGTGCCTAACCTGTCGCAGCTTCGTGCCTGGGCATCCTCGAAGGGGATTCCGACAGACGACACGGAGACGCTTATGAAAGACCGGAGGGTAATATCCTTCGTGATGAGTCAGATTGCCGACTATCAGCGCGACATTGCCGACTATGAAAAGATCAAGAGGATAACCCTCCTGCCGAATCATTTCTCGATAATGAATGGCGAGGTGACGAACACGATGAAAGTGCGCCGCCCGATAGTTGCCAAGAACTACGCCCGCCAGATTGAGGAAATGTACTCCGACTCCTACCCGCTGAAATAG
>CAYZQA010000039.1:0-20444 GCA_964480745.1 uncultured Sangeribacter sp.
ACTTGTCACTACTCAAAAAGGTAGTCCCGTTCCGATATATCCGATCTTGACCTTATAATTCATCGAGGCTACGCGCGGTGGCACATTGCCATTGCAGAGAGCCTGGGCAAATTCTGGGTCAAGTCCCTCTTCATCAACGCCAAACCAAAGCCCATCTAACTTCCAATACCAAAGGCCGCTGTCATCCATCGACACCCATTCTGCAGCCGCCTTCGGAGTCGAGGCAACCTCGCTCATCAGGTCTCCGATATGGAATTCCTTCCCTCCGGCCCGTGCGGGAATCTGCGGAGAGTTGACAGCCAACACATCGACCTTGCCTTCAAGGAAATCATAGGCCGTGAAAAGCGTTTCCCCTTTCTCGCCGCTAAACATGAACACCTGCGCATCCGGCGTCACTTCAGGAGAGAAGGAGACATAGAGCCCGGCTACATCCTGCGGAATGCGGCTCACTTCCATCCCGATTTTCACAGGCCCTAAGCTGTCTGTCGTCAGAGCTGGGAATTCATAGGGAGTGTTGGGAATCTCTGCTTCCGCAATAATGGAATCTGAGTCTACAGCTTCGGCTGAAGTCGTCTTCCCCTTCCCGCATCCGGTCAGGGCTAACATGGCTGCTGACAACCCCGCAGCCCAAAAGAGATAGTTTTTCTTTATCATGGTTTCTGAATTTGATTTCTATCGATAAAACACACACCGGAGCGTAATGCTCACTTCTTTTCGACTTTTTTCCCGGCAATCGCGTCAAAATAATTGGGGTCGCCGACAATCCAGACCACATCGTTAGCGTGGAGGACAAGTGCCGGATCCGGTCCGCAGAACACGCCGTTGCGCATCATCTTCACAACCATCGCGCCGAAATCATGCAGGAAATCGGTCTGCCCGAGAGGAATGCCTATAACGGGGGAATTCTCCGTCAGCTGGACGCTTGAGAGTTCCACAGGCTGCTGGTCATGCTCGATGTGTCCCGTAGCTTCCCGGGCTGCCTGAAGGTCATCGTTAAGCCGGCGAAGCTGTTCATCGCTGCCGATCACGCCCAAGATGTCGCCGGGGAACACCCGCGCATCCTTCGATGGCAACGGCATGTAATCCTCTCCACGCTGGATGCTCGCCACGCTGACCCCATAATCGCGGCGAAGACCGGAATCCTTCAGACGGTCGCCGACAAACGGTGTTGACTGGTCAATTTCGATGAAAGCCTGATGCATGTCGTCAACAAGATTGTTGTTGATCCCGAGACGCTCATTCTCGCGCATATTCAGGTTGTCAAGGAATTTCTTCTCCATCCGGTTGTATCGCTTCATAAGGCGCGACGACGCGAAGATCAGCACGAGCAGGAAACAGCCAACTCCGACCAGCCATCCGACAACGGTCGACTCCGCAGCAACCGAGGTGAAATAGACAACGAAGAACAGCGCCACAAGATAACGGATGATCTTCATCGCCAACAACGGCACATCGTAAAAGGCCGCTGTCTGATGGAGTCGCATCTTCTCCGAAGGCTTAGTCGAGCTGAAGCAGAGCGCCATCAGGAAGGGAAGCATCGCAACGATGGTTACAACCGTCGCTGCAAGGTGACCCCAATTCGCAAGATATTTCTCCGCAAGCGGAAAAAGAAACATCCGGGATACCATAATCTCCGCAAACAGAATGACGGAATAGAGCAATATCCTCCATACGTATCTCCCGAGCACGGCACGCCACAGGCGTTTCGTCTCATTTGAATCGTAAGTCTGTCCCGAATAACGGTCGATCAGGAAACGCAACGGTTCGGGGAGATGACGTTCCACAAGCTTGTAAGCCCCGTCCGACATCTTGATGAAATAAGGGGTAGTGAAAATGGTCAGCACCGATACGGCCACGATAATAGGGTAGATTCTTGCCTCCAGAACGCCTAAGCTCATGCCGAGCGAGGCGATGATAAAAGAGAACTCTCCGATCTGAGTCAGCGTGAAACCGCTCTGGATCGCAACGCGAAGATTCTGGCCCGTAAAGAGCATACCCATCGTCCCGAACAATATCATGCCGCAGATAACAACGGCCGCAAGGAGAAGGATCTCCCACCAGAATTCAACCAGCACATGAGGATCCACCATCATGCCGACCGAGATGAAAAAGACAGCTCCGAACAGGTTCTTGATCGGGGTTATTACGCGTTCCATCCGCTCCGCCATCACTGTTCCGGCAAGGATCGAACCCATCACGAATGCGCCAAGTTCCAACGAGAAGCCGCACATGACTGAGAACACAGCCATCGTGAAGCAAAGCGCCATCGCCACGATCATCAGCGATTCGTCGTTGAGGAATTTGCGCATCTTCGTCAGGAAAGTCGGAAGGACATAGACGCCGACAACAAACCAGATAATGAGGAAGAAAGCCAGTTTGGCAATCGACATCAGCAGCTCCGAACCGTTCACATCCCCCATCGCCATCGACGACAGCAAGACCAGCATCAGGACTGCGAAGAGATCTTCGATGATCAGGACGGCCAATACTAAGGTGGCGAATTTCCGTTGGCGCATCCCTAAGTCGGAGAGCGCCTTCATGATGATTGTCGTCGAAGACATCGAGATCATTCCCCCGAGGAATATCCGGTTGATCATATTGAGGTCCAGGATATATCCGACGCCGAAACCGGCGAAGGTCATGCCCGTAATAACTATCAAAGCGGTCACAATCGCCGACGAACCGGAATTCAGGAGTTTGCGGAAAGAGAATTCAAGACCGATTGAGAACATCAGGATCACGATTCCCAGATCGGCCCAGAACTCGATGTTCTCAAGCGTGGATATCGAAGGAAGATACTCAAACTTCGGGCTCGCAAGGAATCCGGCGAGAATATAGCCGAGCACGACCGGCTGCTTCATCTTCTTGAACAGCAGCGTCACGATTGCCCCTAAAAGAAGAACCCAGGCAAGGTCGGCAATCAGTCCGTTGGTATATTCCTCCGAATCGTGGCTCTGAGTTGCGGATCCGGGATCTATCTGCTCGCGGAATTGCTGGATGTCGGAAGAAAGAGACTCCTGGGCCAATCCCTCGTATGATGTCGCGGTAGGTAAGGTCAGCATGGTCAGTTTTCTTTGTTATCTTTATCAGAATCAGACGCCTCATCAATAGCATCTTCTATGGCCTCATCTATTTTCTCCCCGATTGGGTCGATGGGGACGCGTTCGATGACATATAGGTTATAGTAGGAGAGCAGGAGAGTGGTCAGCGGGAGTGCTATGATAAGACCCATGAATCCGAGCAGGCAGCCCCAGACCGACAGGGACAGGAGGATGATTGCCGGATTAAGTCCCATTGCCTTTCCCATTATCTTTGGGGTGAGGAATAGGTCCTGGATACATTGGACAATGACATAGACAGCCATCGCCTCCCAGAAAATAAGCCAGAAATCTCCTCCCGTGCTGACCGTCCAGACAAGACAGAGGATAGCCGTTATCGGTAACGAAATCAGCTGAAGATAGGGCACCATGTTCAGCACTCCGATAAAGAGACCCAGGACGACTCCGAGCGGGAGACCGATGATCATGAACCCAATGGCGAAAAGGACTCCAACGATAAAGGCAATCAGCGCCTGGCCACGGAAGTAATGGTTCATCGCCGACGTGATATCATCCATGATTTGGAACACCCGCTGCCTTTGGGCATGGGGCACAAGCTGGCGGAACGACAGCATAAGACGGTCGTAGTCAAGCATGATGAACACAACATAGAGCAGCACAATCAGCCAGCTGACCGCTGCCACCACATAGCCGACGCTTGTCGTCAGAAAACTCCATGAGGAACTCAGCGTGCTCTTGATCAACGACTTCCATTCGTCCTGGGATAGCAGGCGGGAAATTTCGTCAAAATCGATATTGTCGCGCAGAAATTCATGGATCTTGTCCGAAAGGAAAGGGATATGGACCTGGGAAGTCGCGTAGGTCTTCACCATCTCCGCCATTTCAGATGTCTCATTTATCAGGTAGGGAATAAACAGCGCGCAACACCCCCCGATAACAATCACCGTCTCCAGCAAAGTGGCGACGACCGGGATGAAGCGCGACTGGAGTCGCATCCAACGCTTGTTCCACTTCACAAGCGGTTCAAGCATATAGGCAATAAGACAGGCCACAATAAAGGGGAGAAGGACTCCCTTGAGGATGTCAAGGAGATAAAGCGCCGCAAGGAGGCCCACGATTGTGAACACTATCCTGACGGTCCGGTCGAAAGTAAAGGGTCGCCGTCCTGTGTTGGGCATATTAAGATGGTTTGATGTGTAAAACGACTTCAATATCCAAAATTAACAAAAAATTTTGGGTACGCCGTCAATATTCGCTAATTTTGTCTTATGTTGAAGTTGAAAAATACCCTGCTCCCCCTATATCTTGTAATCGCATTCCTTTTTCCCGGCGTTGCGATGGCCGACGCTGTCTCCGATTTCACGTCAAGTCCTGCATATCCCGCCGGGGCCTCCGCGCTGATGATCGTCAACCTTCGGACCGGCAAGGTAAAGGCCGCCCATAACGCTGACCTTCCTCTCGTCCCCGCCTCGATAATGAAATGCGTTTCTACGGCCACCCTCCTCGATGAAGTCGGGCCAGACTGGCGTTTCCTTACTCCGGTCTACATGAACGGTCATATCTCCGATGGAACTCTCGAAGGGAATCTGCTTATAGAAGGGTCGGGCGACCCTTCCCTCGGTTCGAAGAATGAGCCCCCTTCTGCAGATTTCATTTCCGAGATTGTAGAGGCATTGAAGAAAAATGGCATAACGCGAATCTCGGGAAAAATAATTATCGATGAATCGCTATGGACCGGGCCGGCGCAGAATCCCCAGTGGGCAACGGGCGACCTTTCGCAAAGCTATGGGACAGGTACGCACGCTTTCAATTTCGCCGACAATGCTTCCGGCAAATCCTCTGTCAAGAACCCGGCTGCCGGCTTTGAATCCAAGTTGAAATCGGCCCTGGCCACTGCCGGGATAAAACTCGTCGGAGGCCAAGTCGAGTCAAAAAAGAAAGTCAAATTGGGGGAACATCGTTCGGCCCCGGTCGATGAAATAATGAGAAGCTGCATGATGCGCAGCGACAATCAGTTTGCCGAAGCCCTTTTCCGCACGGCCTCCCTCCGCGACGGAGGGAAGGGCTCGTTCGAAAGCGCTTCCTCCACTGTGAGTCGTCATTGGCGCGAGAAAGGGAGCCCGATGAATGGCGTCAAGATCGTGGACGGCAGCGGCCTGTCGCGCGCCAATAAGGTGACGGCCCGATTCATGGCCTCCGTGCTCCGGAAAATGGCCCCGAACCCCTATTACGCCTCCTTCTTTCCCCTTGCCGGTCAGGAAGGGACGCTCAAAAAATTCTTGGCCGACACTCCGCTCGATTCTTATATCGCCCTCAAGACCGGGTCGATGAACGGTATCCAATGTTATGCCGGATATAAACTCGATGATGATTATGTGCCGACCCATGCCGTCGTTGTCATCATCAACGAAATGGGCAACCGTGCCTCGGCCCGCGCCAACGTGGAGAAGACCCTCCTCAACTTCTTCTCGAATGAATATGACCCGGCCGACGAGGATGAAGAGGACGAGGATCTTTAATGTAAAGGCCCTCAAAGGATGTAAAGGCCCTCTAAGGCGATGGAAAACAAAATGAAAAAGTGAAGAAGATGGATAAAGAGCAATTGAAGACCGTCAAGGAAAAGGTCTATGAGATAGAAGGGCTGCTTGAGCTTCTCAGTCTGCGCCCCGAAAAGGAAGAGGAACTGCAGCCGATGATTGCTTCTCGGCTACATGTCGTATGCGAAATGATGGAGCCCGTCCGGCTTGATCTGGAGTCGGAATCAGCCGAAGAGAAATCGGTATCAGTCGAGGAGGAGTCGGAATCAGTCGAGGAGGAAGAGGAATCAGTCGAGGAGGAAGTGGAGGATGTCGAAGATGATGAATTCTACTGCCTGCCTGATGAAGATGAAGATCCCGAGGCGGAAGATTTAGTGGCCGAAGAATCCGAGTCGGAAAAATTCGAAACCGAAGTTTTCGGACCGGAGGCGAATCTCACCACGGAAGAGACACGCCCCTCAACTGGCCGACCGTCCGGGAAAGTAATTCCTAAGCCGATTTTCTGTCTCAACGACAGGTTCCGTTTCTGCAAAACTCTTTTCGGCGGTTCGTCAAAAGATTTCAATGCCGTCATAGAGTGCATATCGCTGATGGAGTTTCCGGAGGAGGCTGAACGTCATTTCTATCGTGAGCGCGGGATGAATCCCGAGGACCCGGAGGTTGCGGCCTTTATGGAAATTGTACTCAACTCCTTCAAGTGATGGCCGGCCGTTTATATCTCGTTCCGACCCCGGTCGGCAATATGGAGGATATGACGCTGCGTGCGCTGCGTATCCTCAAGGAAGCTGATCTCATATTGGCGGAAGATACTCGCACGAGTGGCGTCCTTCTCAAGCATTACGACATTCGGACTCCAATGCGGAGTCATCACCGCAACAACGAACATGCCACAGTCGCGCGCCTTGTCGAGGAAATCGAAGGAGGCAAGGTCGTTGCCTTGATTTCCGATGCCGGTACGCCGGGAATATGCGACCCCGGATTCATGCTTGCCCGTGCATGTCGCGAGGCGGGAGTGGATGTCGAATGTCTGCCGGGACCGACAGCTTTTGTGCCCGCTATCGTGGCTTCGGGCCTTCCTTGCGATCGTTTTGTCTTCGAAGGCTTCCTGCCCTTGAAGAAGGGGAGGGCTACACGCCTCGCCGAGCTTGCCGAGGAAGAGCGGACAGTCATCATCTATGAATCCCCCTTGCGGCTCGCCCGGACACTTCGGCAACTCTCCGATGCCTTCGGCCCCGACCGTAAGGCTGCCGTCTGTCGGGAGATCTCAAAACTGCATGAAACATTCCATAACGGAACGCTCGCCGAACTTTCAGCCCACTTTGAAATGAACCAGGCGAAAGGGGAGATTGTTATCGTAATCGATGGCAAATGAACCGCCGTGACGGTTGTTGACTGAAATTCGCGCCGGGGCTTTTGTCAATTAGATAAGACAATCCACTAATAGAAAAAGTTATGAAGAAAACATTGCTTTACCTTGGGGCAGCCGCTCTGCTTCTTTCCTCATGCGCCGGCAACCAGAAGAAACTTGACGAAGATTCCCTCCGCATAGCCGAGCTCACGGCTCAGTATGATGAGGCAAGCACATTCAACGACTCCCTCATGCTCCTCATGGGAGACATCTATACAGGCCTTGACTCGATCAACACTCAGGAAGGTCTGCTCTACAACATGGGGGCCGGCGACAATGCCGACCGTCGTGCTGAGATTCGCCACAACCTTTCCGTCATCAAGGCTCGTCTTGCTGCCAACAAGCAGCTTCTTGCCGAAATGGAAGCTAAAGTGAACGCCGCCGGCAACAACAATTCCGTCCAGGCCAAGACGATCGCCCAGCTGCGCCAGCATATCGAGCAGCAGGATGCAAAGATTGCCAAGCTTGAAAGCGACCTCAGTTCAGCGCGCAGCACAATTGACACCCTCAATGTCCGCGTAGCCCAGGGCGAGGAGCAGGTTCGCGTCGAAACTGCCGCTAAGGAAGAGGCCGAAAGGGCAGCCGTTGAAGCCGCCAATGAAGCCAACCGGGTATATTATGCCATCGGTAGCAATAAGGAATTGAAGCAGAAAGGTCTTCTTGAAAAGAAATTCCTCGGCGCAACCAAAGTATTGAAAGGAGATTTTGATGCCTCCTACTTCGTTACGGCCGACAAGCGCACACTCAAATCGATCCCGACCAACGCCAAGAAAGTGAAGATCTGGACCAACATGCCTGAAGGTTCCTACCGTATAGTAGGGGAGAAGGATGGTCCGAAGACCGTGGAGATCGTCAACCCTGACAGATTCTGGTCGCTTTCCTCCCATCTTATCATTCAGGTTGACTGATTATGCGTAAGATAATGAAATTTGCAATGTGGGCTTGCGTCGCGGCGGTGGTTCTGTCGGGATGCAAGCCCACAGAGCGTAACTACCGGGCTGCGTATGACGCCGCTTTGGCAAAGCGTCAGGCAGAGGCTGAGCAGCGGATGCTCCCCGCTTCGGGGTTGATGAGCGACGACGGTCCGCAGCTTCGCGTCGTGGCGGGCGACTCTGTTTATGTCGTCAAAGAACGTCTGCGTCCGCTCGAAGGCGATTCCCTTCCCCATTCGGGCTGGGCATTGGGCGTGGGGGTCTACAAGATGAGCACCAACGCCAAGGCGCAGGCTGAAGCGTTGAGGAAAGAGGGATGCGAGGCGGCTCGCGCAGCGCGGGCTGCCGGCGACCGATGGTATGCCCTCGCCGATACGGCCTCCAGTCTTGAGCGGGCAATCGATGTATCCAAAAAATTTAAGGAATCCCATCCCGGATATCCATACGTGGGACTACCGGGAGCGCCTGTCCTGATCTCTTTCTGAAAGTTTAAAACTCGCCGGGAGATTCTGATACGGGGCATTCATCCGCAAGAGGATGGATGCCCTTTTTCTGTCTATAGCCACTTCTCAAAAAATTATGTTATATAATATGGTTGTTAAAAAGATTGAAGTTTTTCAAAAATATATTTGGTGGTTATCTTAAATAATTTTAAATTTGCAATTGTCATATCCGTATTGTAGAACGAAGTCCAGCTAACCTAAAGACCCCGGCCAGCGTCCGGAAAGCATTCTAAGAGCTTGATAAATAAGGGGGGAAGGACTTTAAATTAGGAGAAAACAAAACAATAATAACTTTCATCAAAACTCTTAAGGTATGAGAAAACTCTTTTTGATCCTTATGACGCTTGCGGCAGTGAGTTGGGAGCTTTGCGCCCAATCGCGCGCAGTGAGCGGAACGGTTGTCGACGCGGCCAATGGCGAGCCGTTGATCGGAGCCACGGTGATGCCCGTCGGTGGTGGCCAGGGAGCTGCCACGGATATAGACGGTAATTTCCGCCTCAACCTTCCCGCTAACGTCAAGACTGTAAAGGTCACTTATGTGGGATATACTCCCCAGACCGTGCAGGTATCCTCGCAGATGCTCGTGAAGCTCTCTGCTGACTCCGAGAACCTCCAGGATCTCGTGGTCGTAGCCTACGGTACAGCCTCCAAGGAATCACTCACCGGTTCTGTAGCCGTCGTCGGCTCCAAGGAAATCGAAGACCGCCCTGTGACTTCCGTCACGTCCGCTCTCGAAGGTTCCGCCCCCGGTGTGAATGTCAACAGTTCTACTGGCTATCCCGGTTCTTCTCCCCAGATCCGTATCCGTGGTTTCAACTCGTTCAGCAGCTCTGCGCAGGGTCCTCTCTATGTCGTGGACGGAGTGGTTTACACCGGTTCGATCGCCGATATCAACCCCGCCGACGTTGAGTCTATGTCAGTCCTCAAGGATGCCGCTTCCTGCGCCCTCTATGGTAGCCGCGGTGCAAACGGTGTCGTCCTTATCACAACCAAGAAGGCCAAAGGTCAGGGTCGTGTGGACGTTAACCTCCAGATGAACTGGGGTGCATACGAACTCGCCCTTCCTCTTTACAGCCGTCTGGATGCCAATACCTGGATGGAACAGTCTCTTATCGGTTACACCGAGGGTATTGCTCTTACTCAGGATAAGACTTATGAAGATGCACTTGCTTCTACTCGTTTGAGTTTTGTTGACGCTTTCTGTAAAGGAAACAACGTTTTCGGTATGAAAGACGAAAACGGTGTATGGGTGCCTGTAGCAGGTAACGAACTCTTTGGTGAGAATGGTCTCCTTCTCCCCGGCATTGGCGTTCTCCCCAGCTACAATGACCTTAACTGGTGGGATGCTATCACGCAGACAGGTTTCCGTGAGGAATACAACCTCAATGCCACTGGCGCAACTGACAAGTTCGATATCTTCGCCTCCATGGGTTATCTGAAGCAGAATGGTTATGTGATCGAAACAGACTATCAGCGTTTCACTGGCCGTCTGAACGCAAACTTCAATCCCGTCAGCTATTTCCGTGCTGGTATCAGCCTCTCTGCTGCCCACACCAAGGGCACAACTGCCAACGTCTCTACTTCTGCGCTCAACGCAACGACCAACCCCTTCTTGACTGAATTCTATTCTCCTATCCAGCCGATTTATCAGCATGATGAGAATGGCGAGATCGTCCTGAATTCACTTGGCGAAAAGCAGTATAATCTTGATGGCCTCAATGGCGGCAACAACATCATCTGGAACACTCGTGCAAACCGCATCCGTAACAATGGTCTGACCATCAACGGCTCTCTCTACGGTACTGCCATCATCCCTTACGGTTTCGAACTTACCCTCCGCGGAGGTCTCTATCGCAATATGACCAAGGAAATGCGCTATAACTCGAACGAGGTTGGTGCTCAGCAGGGTCTCGGCGGTATCTCCGAAGAGTTTGACTTCGATTATAACTGGAACTTCTCTCAGTCTCTTAACTGGGCTCACGACTATGGCGCAAACCACGTTGACGTTGTCCTCAGCCATGAGGTGAACAAGATTGGTCTCGGTTACTCCTACATCTCTCTCATGGGTCAGAAGCTTGATGGCATCTACGCGCTCAGCAACTTCGATATTGATCCTGATTATACGGCTGCTCTCGAAGCAGAGATGGGTTACGCAACGGAAACTTATCTTGGTCGCGCCCGTTACAACTATGATCAGAAATACTTCGGAGAATTCTCTCTGAGCCGCGACGGTTCTTCTCAGTTTGCCAAGAATCGCCGTTGGGGTACGTTCTGGTCGGTTGGCGCCAGCTGGATTATCTCTAAGGAGAAATTCATGCAGGATGTGACCTGGATCGACTATTTGAAACTTCGTGCGGCTTACGGTTCTGTAGGTAACAATCAGAACTGTTCCTATTACAACTATCTGACGCTGTATGACTGGACAATGGGTGGAAATCTTATCCCGTCGCAGCTTGCTGCTCCTGATCTTAAATGGGAGGCAACAAAGACTCTTGACCTTGCTCTTGAAGGCTCGCTCTTCAGTGACCGTTTCACATTCAGCGTCGGCTTCTTCGATAAGCGCAACTCAAACCTTATCTTCAGCCTTCCCCTCGCTTCCTCAAATGGTACGCTCAACAACGAAGGTTATAACCCCTCTATCCTTACCAACATCGGCGAGATGAAGAACTATGGATGGGAGCTCCAGTTTGGTGTTGACATTATCCGCAACCGCAATCTGAAGTGGAATTTCAACTGTGACTTCTCCTTCATCACGAACAAGATCGTCCGTCTTCCGAATGGCAAGGATCTTCCTTCTTCCGGTTATTTCCAGGGCCACAGCCGCTACGAAAACTATACGTATGAATGGGCTGGTGTCGATCAGTTGAACGGTCGTTCGCTCTATTACATGAACCCCAATTCTCCTGACTTCTATACTTACTACGATGATGGATCGCGTGATTACAATCAGGCTTATTGGGATTCACAGGTCCAGGCCGCTAAGGATGACAATGCGTATGTAGAGATTGATGGAGTGCCTTACACGTATAAGACTTCATATGCAGGTCGCAAACTGATGGGTACCAAGCTTCCCACTGTATATGGTTCTTTCGGCACGACTCTTTCTTGGAAAGGTATCAACCTTGGTATGCTCTTCACATACAGCCTCGGCGGTAAGATTATGGACTCCAACTATATGGATCTTCTCAGCGTCAGCACCCAGCAGCCCCAGGCTCTCCACAAGGATGTTCTCAACAGCTGGTTTGAAGCTCCCGAAGGCATGACTGCTGAAAGCGCTGACCGCATCACGAAGTCTGTCCTCCCGACGCTTAACACTCAGTATTCTGTTGATAACAACATCTCATCCTCTCGCTTCCTGACGAGCGCAAGCTATCTGTCGTTCAAGAATCTGAATGTTTCTTACGACCTTCCCCAGAAGTGGGTTGATGCAATGAAACTTCGCGGTATCAACGTCGGTTTCCAGATGGAGAATGTCTTCATCGCTACTGCTCGCAAGGGTCTCAATTCAGAGTCTGCCATGGGTGGCACGGTCGGTTCGAACGGTGCTTACTATCAGCCCGCCCGCACGTATACCTTCCAGCTCTCAGTTAGATTCTAATATTAACTTGGAAAAACTTAGCAAATCATGAATTTCAAATCGATATACATCGGGTGTGCGGCCGTTATGGTTTCCGGCCTGCTCACTTCCTGTAACGAGGACTTCCTCGATGTGCAGCCGATCACCGACATCAGTAGTGCCCAGCTTGGTCAGCCATCCGTTGCAAAGATTGCTCTCGAAGGCCTTTTCGAAGCTATGAATACTCAATATGATGGTATTGACTTCAACCAGAACTGTGGTGAGGCATATACAAACTATGTCTTCAACGACTGTATGGGTAGCGACCTTGTTTCCGGTATCTGGAACAACCCCGGTCAGCCCGGTCTCTACGGCTGGACTTTCATTACCCAGAACAACGTCTGGGCAACTGGCTTCCCCTGGGCCTATTACTATGGACTGATTGCTCAGGCTAACCGTATCATTGAGGTTATCCCGGCTACTTCCGAGGAGGGTGAAGTTGCAGACGCCTCCCTTTATCTGATTAAAGCTTCCGCCCTGACTATGCGCGCCCATGCTTACCAGAAACTTCTCGTCTATTACGGTAACCGTTGGGAAGATGCTGATAATGGTAATGCATATTGCATCGTTCTTCGCACCACTCCTTCTGAAGGCGCTTCTCCTCTGGTCACAATGAACACTGTCCTTGACCAGATTTATGCCGACTGCGATGAAGCTATCAAGCTCTACGCTAAGTCAGGTCAGGATCGTGCTAACAAGTGGGAGACGAATGCAAACGTTGCATACGGAATTTGGTCTCGTGCAGCTTTGACAAAACATGACTGGCCAACGGCCGCTGAAAAGGCTGAGAAGGCTATGGAAGGCTACACTGTCATGCAGGGCGACGAGCTTTACGCTGGTTTCTATCAGGATTCTTCAGATTTTATCTGGTCCTGTAATCCTGATGCAAGCCTCGTTTACTACTGGTCATGGGGTTGCCACTATGCTTGCAACGGCCACTATGTAAATTACTGGGGCATGGGCGGTGGAGCCATCGACATGACTCTCTATCGTCTTCTTGACGAGAAAGACCTTCGTCGCGCATATTTCTGGACTCCGGATAAGCTTGACCTTCTCACGAAGCGCCAGAATCCTGGCAAGTTAACAGCTAAAGCTTTTTGGGATGAAAATATGGTCGCAACGGATAATTTCTTGAATATGAACATTTCCAATGTCTATAAAGCAAGCAAAAAGAATTATGGTATGATTGATTGTATCGTAAACTGGCTTGATCTTTATAAGAACACGGTGTTCACAGGCGACCTCGATGCAATGAAGCAGGACGACGGTTTCTATAACTATATGTTCTTGACTCCGGGAGCTAAAAACAGTACGAAGTCTGTACGTCTCGCCAATGATGCAAACGGCAATGAAGTATGGGGTACGCCGGTCAATATCCAGTTCGGTGCCCAGTGTAAGTTCTGGGGTAATGTTCCTTATGGTAACAGCGCTCTTCCCTGGATGCGTGCTTCCGAGATGGCTCTTACCCGCGCTGAGGCTCTTGCTGAACTTGCTAAGGCAGGTCACGGTTCGACCGCAGCAGCTGCTCAGGCATTCGAAGAGTTCCAGAAACTTCGCGTCCCCGGTTATACCTGCACAAGCTCCGGCCAGGCTCTGATTGACGAGATCCGCATCAGCCGCCGAATCGAGCTCTGGGGCGAAGGTCATAACTTCACAGACTTCAAGCGTTGGAATCTCCCCCGCATCCACAATGAATGGGTTGCTGGCGATGTTAATTCCGGTAACTGGGTCCCCGGTTCGCTCGGAACGGAACAGATGCAGTCTCAGAAGTATTCCAACGGATGGAGATTTGCATTCCCGACTCGCGAATCGCAGTATAACCCCGAGGTTCAGGTTGGTCTCCTTCCCCAGATCAATTAATATTATAAAGAATTGCTAATATTGAGGGCCGTTCGTAAGAGCGGCCCTCGATTCTTTATTTTTAGTTGGAGCTTATTTCGTAGAGTATTCATAAATAGCTGATTTAATTGTGGATGACTGTACGTTTTGCTTTCTATCCTCAGATTTAAAGTGTAAACATGTTTTAAAACTTATCATTAAATCGGGGATTAATTTTGTTTGTAAATATTTTTTAGCTTAATTTGTGACTGAATCAATCGTAACATCACGCAGTAGAAGTTCCAAGGGTCATCATCCCCACATCTATGGAACGAGTTAATACCTCACTGTATAATTAAAACTCTTCATACTGAAACAGACATGAACAGACGACTTTTTCTCTCCCTTGCAACCTTGCTTGTTGCAGGAGCGGCCTATCCGTCGGTGATTTCTCCGGAAGAGGCTCTTGGACGCCTCAGGAGTTCTTCCTCCGCTATGGCTCGCAAGGCGATGGCTTCCAATCTAAAGCTGGCTTATTCCGCAAAGTCAGAAATCGGGCAGCCTATCGCATACGTTTTCTCAAACCCCGCCGAACAGGGCTATATGATTCTGAGCGCAAATGATGTTGCCCTTCCCGTGTTAGGTTATTCCGACACGGAGGTTTTCGATGAAAACAATGTCCCTGAACCTCTTCAGTGGTGGCTCTCCGAAATGGGGCGTCGCATGGAATTTGTAGAGAGCAAAGGGCTGAAAAATGAGTCTGACGGGGTGTATGCTCCAGCCGACTGGACTCCCATTGCCCCTCTTTGCAAGACAAAATGGGATCAAACATCTCCTTATAATCAGCTGACTCCAACCGTAGATAATGTTCAGTCTCCGACGGGTTGTGTGGCCACTTCCTTTGCGCAGGTGATGAAATATTTCAACTATCCTGAGCGTGGAAATGGAATCATCAGCTATCAATGGGGAACCAAGAAACTGCGCATGAATCTTGAGGCCACAGCTTTCCAATGGGATAAGATGCTGGATGCTTATTCAAGCGGATACACAGAAGAGCAGGCAAAAGCTGTTTCAACTCTGATGAAAGCCTGCGGATATGGCGTGGAGATGAACTATGGGAAGTATTCTTCCGGCGCCCAAAGCTACAAGCTTATCAATGCTCTCATCAATTACTTCTCTTATGATCCCGCCGCAACGTATGAGGACCGCAATCTGATGTCTTATGTCGAGTGGACCACTAAGATTTATGAGAACTTGAAGAACCTCGGCCCCATCATCTATGACGGGACTTCTATCGATGGAGGTCACTCCTTCGTATGCGACGGCTATGATGGCAACGGCTATTTCCACTTTAATTGGGGCTGGGGAGGCGTTTCCGATGGGTATTATACTCTCGACGTGTTGAATCCGGATGCGCAAGGCACCGGAGGCTCACTTGGAGGTTTCAATTTTGACCAGAATATAGTTCTTGGTATCCAGAAGCCGACGGGCAATCCCGCGCCAGTCGTTTATGCTAATCTTACTCAATGGGGTAACGTTGATGCTTCTATGGACGGAAACGTTCTCCTATGGGCTCTAAAGGATAATTCAATACCCGGATGGGTGAACCAGAGCGGACGGTCAATAAGCGTTAGGGTCTATGCTTGCTTTGAACCCAACGGAGGCGGCGAAAAGGTATATGTGCCTTTCTATTTTATCCGTCAGCAGGGAGGCGAACTTCGGGATAATTTGTTTAACCTCGGAATGAATTATTATTTCAAATATCCTGATGTGACGCCTGCCGTTGAGATTCCGGAGACCCTTGCTGATGGAGATTACACTGTCACTTTCGTTGTCAAAGACGAAGAGATAGAGGATGCTCCTTATCTGCCGATTCAGACATTTTATGGCTTTTACAACTATTGCTATCTGAATATCAATGGCGGGAATTATTCCGTAACCAATGTCGGGCCCGAATCCTTGACATTTGAGGAAATGGGATTCAACGGCAAGGTATTTTATGGCAAGAATTCAATGCTTACGGGTCTTGTAAAGAATACAACTGATCTTGACCTGAGCGCATGCGTTCAGCCTGCACTCGTTCGTAATGGCAAAGTTCAGTATATTGCAGATAATTTCCTTGTCAGCCTTCCTGCGCAATCAGAACAGGAGAGCAATTGGATAATCCAATTCTATCAGGCTCCTGGAGCGGATGATTCCGGGATTGGACAGGAATATACACTCCAACTCCAGAATCGCAACACCGGAGAAGTCATCGGCACGTATGGAGAAGTGACTCTCGAATACACCCCTGGCGCTCTCAAACTTCAAGTCAATGATTTCTCCATACAGGATTCTGAATCGGTAGTGGATTTCACGATCGGATCAAAGAACTTCAAGAATGTCTATGTTGCTCCGACGCGTAATGATGTGGGAATCGTTTTGGACTATTCCGTCACTGGCGGTTTCTTTGACTGCGCGCTTCACATGGGAGTCCAATGGTATGACAAAGAATCTGGCCGTTACATAACATTAATGGAGGATATATACAAGGATTATCCTTTCCTGAGCAACGGCGATCAGGAAAGTGTGAAGGTATCGGTTGACTTCTCTCAATATCCGGGTGACAGTGTGTATCAGGTCCGGGCATACTACGTTCAGAGCGGACAGAACAAATCTCTTGCTAACATGCTCTTCTCTTTCTCTCCAACTGCCGTCGAGGGGATAACGGCTGAAGAAATCGGCACTCCCGAATACTTCAACCTTCAGGGCATGAAGGTCGATAATCCGGAAAAGGGACAGACGGTTATTCGTGTCCTCAATGGCCAGTCAATGAAGATTATTTTTTGACAGACAGGGGCCTCATGAAGCTTAATGATCAATAAAGTGGCTGACGAGGCGAATAGATGAAAATGATTCCGGCCAGACAGGATAATGCTGTTTGGCCGGATTTATTTCGGTGTAGAAGGGGAGTCCCTAAAAATTTTTTAGAAAAATTTATCCTACATTTTGAAAAATTAGAAAAATTGATTTATCTTTGCTTTTGGAAAGTCCCGTTAAAGGGATCTAAGAAGCAAAAGTCAATAACCACAATAATCAACTTAAACTTTTTTCATCATGAAGAAAATTTACGCAGCTCTTGCAATGGCGCTTGCAGCATCCCCCGCTTTCGCAGCCCGGGTTAACACGGAGGCCATGCCGCTGAATCTTCCGGCAGAGGTATCCAATTTCTCCAAGGTAGCCGAAACTCGTGGCGACGTAATGAAGGAACTCAGCATCACCAGCGTTGACCAGCTCTGTGGCCCCTGGATGTTCGAATTTTCATCAGGTTTCGATGAGGATGAACATAACGTCACCGTTTATATTGAAAAGGGAGCTTCAGCTAATCAGGTTGTTATCTACGGTCTGATGCAGAGAACAAACTTTGCCTGTGGCTTCGGAGTCGTCGGTAATGTCGATCTTAACAAAAGTACGATTACTATTCCTGAGCAGGTCCTTGTTCCAGCTGACGAGTGGGACGGTAACGCCCTCAAATATATCCCGATGAATGCGCAGACCGGTAAACGTACCAATGGTACTGTTTTGACTATCTGCCCTCAAGGAATCACCATTAATGGTAAACCCGCATTCGAGGAGGGATGTATTGCCTCTCTTGGTCCTGAAGCAGGTTTCTTCGCAACTGACCCTGGTTTTGAAGAAAATCGTGGATACGCACTGTTCTACAATGCCGTAATCACGGATGTGAAAGCTTACGGTGACGATACTCAGCAATTCTTCACTTACAATCCTTCGGAGTGGAAAGATTGGGGCTATGCTAAGTTTACAGACGGTTTCCTCAACGAATTGTTCGAACCGGTTGATGCTTATGAGGTGCGCCTCCAGAAGAAGGCTGACGATACCGATGAGTATCTGCTCGTAGGTCCTTATACGACTAATTCTCCCTACGGTCTGGTGAATGAGAACTCAAGCAAGCAGGGTTACCTCTACATCAATGCAACGGATCCTGATTGTGTCCTTGTTCGTCCGGGTGTTAATCCTGAGTACAACGATCAGTATACTTTGCCTTTCGGTCCTCTCTACTTCTGTAATAATGAAGGTCTTCTTTATTACATGGATGAATACTCAATAGATGAAATAAAAGAAGAGTACGGGTTCTATGGCGATAAATTGTCTAATATGACTGTTAACAATGGCCAGGTAACTATTGAGATTCTCAAGGGAAAGGTTGCCACTTGCTGCGATCTTTATTCCTACGGTCTCTACCCGGTTACTGGTGAAGCTATTGGTTGCGGTGACTCCAAGATCACTTTCGCTTACGATGGTATTGAAAGCGTAGCATCCGACATTGATGAAGTTGCTCCCCGCTACTTCAACCTCCAGGGTATGGAAGTTGTTAACCCTGCTGCCGGCGACATCGTTATCGTCAAGAAAGGCAACAAGGCTTACAAGCAGGTTGTCCGCTAATCCAATTTTTAAACCCCATATAAGGTCCGCAGTCCCCCTGCGGACCTTTTTTCTTCTCAAGTTTCTCTTCGAGGGAATTTTTTTATTATCTTTGCGTTTATTAGTTCGGGGTGCGTCCCTTGAACCCCCTCCTTCGGAGGCTATGCAACATTTCGTAACTTATCTGAATCGACATGAAAAATTTTCCCACCGCCATTCGTTCCGCTTTTCCGGGACTGCTGTTAGCAGGCGGCCTCATGCTCCTCGCGAGCCCTTTCACAGCTAATGCCAAACCCGCAATAAAAACTCCTGTCACTGTCACCCAGCCTGACGGAACGGAGCTCTCGGTCCTTCTTCGCGGCGATGCAAGATGTCATTTCGCTTATACCCTCGATGGATTCCTCCTGGTTGACGACCCCGCTCTCGGTTATGTCTACGCCGACATAACGCCCGAAGGGGAATTGCTTTCCTCCGGAATCTTGGCTGAAAATGTCGAGAAACGCTCCATTGCGGCCAAATCCCTCCTTAACAAGATTACTCCGGAAATGACAGAAATGGCCGTCGCCAAAAGAACGGAAGCTGCATTGCGTTCCAAAGAAGCCCTTGCAACGCGCGGCGTCGGCCGGTTCACTTCCTCTTACCCCGTCAAAGGAGAGCAGAAAGCTATCGTCATCCTGGTTGAATTCCAGGATGTGAAGTTCGGCGACAAGAACGGCGTGGCCAACAGTTATGCCGAATATGGCGACGGAACTGCTCATGGCTACTGGACAGACATGCTCAATAAGGAAGGGTTCGATGGCTTTGGCGGAACCGGTTCCTGCCGCGATTTCTTCCTTCAGAATTCCCGCGATGAGAACGGTAATTCCCAGTTTTCACCCGAATTCGACCTCTACGGCCCCGTAACCCTGCCGGAGAATATGTCTTACTACGGCTCAAACGATTTCTATGGCAACGATCGCTATCCTCACATGATGGTGAGCCAGGCCTGCGAGATCCTTGACCCGGATGTTGATTTCAGCCAATATGACCGCGATGGCGATGGATATGTCGACAATATCTACTTTTTCTATGCAGGATTCGGGGAAGCCGACGGTGGAGGGAAAAACACGGTCTGGCCCCATTCCTGGAACTTGGCCGCTGCCCACATGGCGCCCGAGTTTGATGGCGTCATTGTAGACAGCTACGGCTGCTCGAATGAAACCGACCATTCCTATCTGCGTCCCGATGGAATCGGAACCTTCGTCCATGAGTTCAGCCATGTCATGGGGCTTCCGGATCTCTATGCCACAGCGGGCTATGCCTATACCCCGGGAGAGTATTCCACTCTCGATTATGGCCCTTACAACAATGAGGGTCGCACGCCTCCAGCCTATTCCGCATATGAGAGATATGCGCTCGACTGGATGGTCCCCGAGGAAATTGGAGAGGAAGGGGAGTACTATCTCGATCCTCTGATGGATACCAACAAGGCTATCATCGTGAAGACAGAGAAAGAGAATGAGTTTTACCTTGCCGAGAGTCGTCCGCAGACCGGCTGGGATGAGTTCATCCCGGGCCATGGTATGTTGATCTGGCATGTGGACTATGTCAAGTCGGTTTTTGACGGCAATAGGGTGAATAATAATTCGTCTCACCAGTATGTAGATCTTATCGAGGCGAATGGCCGCACGAATGCTTCGGCTGCTTCCGGTCATCCTTTCCCCGGCACTGCAAACGTGACCTCCTATGAATTCAAGGCTTGGTCGAAGAAATATACCGGGGTAACTTTTTCCAATATAACCGAAGATCCGGAGACGGGACGCATCTCCTTCCACGCCGTCAACGATAACTATGTTGTTGATGTGGTTGAGAACATCGCGTCTACAGAGGAAGAAGTGGAATGGTTCAACCTTCAGGGAATGCCCGTGGCAAATCCCGTCAAAGGTCAGCTCCTGATCCGTCATACTCCCTCCGGCTCCAAGAAAGTCATCTACTGATTTCATGTCCGGCTCGTGCGCCCTCCCAGTAGGGACGCGATAAATCGCGTCCATCCGGCCCCTGCGGGGTCGGAGTCCGGACTTTGTCCGGACCACAATCCGGCCGCGCTCCGCGCAGCCGGGGGGCCAACGCACCAATCGGACGCGATAAATCGCGTCCGCGAGCCCCGGAG
>CAYZQA010000040.1:0-20360 GCA_964480745.1 uncultured Sangeribacter sp.
GGATATTAGGTCTATTGAGGAAATCCTTTTCATCTTCCGGGAATACGACAATAGCCGCGGCGCCCTCAATAAAGTCAAACCCATATATTATAGGTAAGTCCGTAGCTTTGGTTGATGGTGGCGTTCTTTCGTCTAAATGCTCTATTATGATACCTTTGTCGTAACTGAGATTTGATGAATCAGCCTCATTATAAATCTCTTTGAAGCCAATTTGCTCCAACTCTTTCTTAACATAGGTAATGAAATCTCCAGTGCCGACTATTATTATACGGCACTCATTTATCTGCTGTCTTTCTTCGTTAGTCATATCATTTTCTATTGATTCGCAAAATTATTCCATCTTCATATACTGTGCCATACCCAAATGGGTACGTTTTGATCTGAGAATAAAAAAATTTTTTCGCAGATATGAAGTCGTACCCATTTGGGTATTGCATACGCTGATTTCACTTACTAATTTTGCAGCAGAAAATCAAAATTCACCAAATGAAGACATTTATAATACCACTGATTTCATTGTTTCCAATCTTAGCGTCAGCGCAGAATGAAACACCTGATTCAATTATGACTCAGGAGCTTAATGAGATAGTAATTCAAGCTCCTAAAGTTATAAGAAAGGCAGACATGGATGTGTATCATCCTTCCAAGAGTGCGGTTGACCATTCCAAGAATGGTATGCAACTGCTTCGCAACCTCATGATTCCAACTCTTACGGTAAATGACGCTCTGGGGTCAATCAGTGCGGCAGGACAGTCTGTGCAAGTTAGAATTAACGGCAGGGAATCTACAATAGAACAGGTAAAAGCATTACTCCCTGAAACGATCAAGCGAGTCGAATTGATAGATAATCCCGGCTTACGTTACGGAGGGGCAAATTATGTTTTGAACTTCATAGTTACGAATCCTACTGTCGGCGGTTCATTGATGGCGCAGGCCAGACCGGCATTAAACTGTGGCTGGGGATATTATCAGGCTAACGCCAAATTCAATACGGGTCGTTCTCAATGGGAAGTCGGGGGGTATTTCAAACTTACCGAAGGCATAAAGGCTCACCGTGAGTATACCGAGACATTCACTTGGCCAGATGGGAAAGAGCTTACAAGGACAGAAACTCCACTCGGTGGAAAACTTAACAACTCGCAAGGAGCCGGATGGGTTTCCTACAATTACATCAAACCGGACACGACTGTTTTCTATGTTCAATTGGTAGCCAATCGTAATTTCTCTGACCTTAACAAGTACTCCGGATTGTTATCTCTGAGTAATGGCGACAAGGATATTCTGTTGAACGAGGAAACTGGACGAGTTGGAACAACACCAAGTTTTTCAGCATATCTTGAACAGCATTTCGCTAAGCGCCAAACTCTCGTGGTTGACTTCACTGCCTCTGTATACTCCGGCCATTCTTTCTCGGATTATCTTGAAAGATATCCGGATGCTTCGGACTACATAACCAATGTCAGCACCTATATAAAAGACTGCAATCAAGTCTACGGTCTTGAAGCAGATTACATAAAGCAATGGCAAGCATCAAAGCTGACGGCTGGTGCATCCTATACAGCCAACCGGAATCGCTCTCTTTATGAAAATCTTGGTGGAGAAATCTTTCATCAGCGACAGGATAAGGCATATTTCTTTGCGGAATATTTCCAACGCCTAAATAAATTTTCTCTTACCGCCGGACTGGGAATGCAATACACTTCCTTCAAGTTCAAGGAAACAAATCAAGGAAATGACTCGTGGAATCTGCGTCCCCAGGCAACTTTGACATATTCTCCGAATCCGAACCATAATTTCAGGCTCGCATTCACGTCGTGGCAATCTGCTCCCTCATTGGCTGAAACCAATATCGCACCCCAGCAACTTGATGGTTTCCAGTGGCGCATTGGTAATGCAAATCTAAAAACGTCATCATCTTACATGCTGACATTTCGTTACGGGCATAGCCTGTTCAATCAGCGTGTTAACGGTTCTTTCGGTATACGCGCGTTCACAAGTCCTAATGCGATTACACCATATCTGTATTGGGATAATAACCGGCTCATTACTTCCTACGAAAACAGCAAGGGGTTGGAGAATCTAAGTTTCTGGCTTGCCGAGCAGATACAGATTATTCCTAATTGGCTCATGTTTTCCGGCACAATTCGGTATAAGGCAGAACGCATGAAAGGACACACGTACACGCTGTATAATCACACCTGGAGCGGGGACGCAGCCTTGGTGTTCATGCACAGAGGATTCCAACTCGTATTCCAATATGTTAGGGCACAACGAGACCTTTGGGGTGAAAAAATTAGTTGGGGAGAAGACATCAATGTAATAGCGGCCGATTATAATTGGAAAAATTGGCAGTTTGAACTCGGAATGTTAATCCCATTCGGCAAATATGATCAGGGTTCTAAGTCTCTAAGCCAATGGAACCGCAATGAGCAGCACATGCGCCTGGACATGCGGATGCCATACATTAGCGTCAGTTATAATCTCCAATGGGGACGTCAGAAGCGTGGCGCCAACAAACTTATTAATGCCGATGCCAATGTTGATCATTCTACGACCGGAGGAAGATAGCCGAAGCTAATTTGTTCCCCGATAGTCGATTCATCCTTATAAGTTTTATGAAAGAAGTCGCCCCCGGCAGGGATGCCGGAGGCGACTGCTCTTTTTAAGGAGTCAATAAGGGTTAGATGTTTTCGCTTTCTAAGGGAGTTTCCTGGACTTTCATCTTGCCGTTACCTTCATTGATGAAGAAGACGCAGACAGATCCGATTATCAGCGATACGGCAGCCACGGCCATCATCAGGTATTCCGGAGCAAGTTCGCCCTGAACGCTCATCATCGAGAGAATCCAACCTCCGGCGAGGGCTGCCACAATCTGAGGAATGCAAATCGTGCAGTTGAACAAACCGAGGTAAGCACCGATGTTCCCTCCATGGAGAGAATTGGTGAGGATCGTGAAAGGCCATGCCAGCATAGCTGCCCATGCGCAACCAATGAGAGCAAAGGCCACGAAGAGAACCCACTGGTTGGTGACGAAAGCTGTCATAAAGAAACCGGCAGCTCCCAGCAGAAGGCTGAGCGTGTAGCTAAACTTGCGACTGCGGAAGCGGGGGAGTACAACCGCCCAAAGCACTGACCCTAAAGCCTGGACTGCGTAAAGCAGACCAACCCAGTTGCCCGCTGCATTATACTCTTCCGAAGCAGGATTAAGGACCGTCTTAGAAATGTAGCTGCAATCTGCCGCTGAAGTGACCTCGACTGAGGTCGTCCCGCTCATGTCGAGCTGGCCGTTGGCATTCTTTTCAACAATGTCTGCCGTAGTAAGCTTGAAAGCCCCTTTATGGGTTTCAAGGAAATCTCCGGTCTTGACACCATGATCGATAATTATCGTGTTGTCATCGGCAATCAGATAATTGGCTGTGTAGTCATTGCCATTATATGTGATGCCGGGATAGCTGACAGTGGTAGGAGTGTCGAAAGCTTTGAATGCGACAGTGTTGGTGGCGTATGTCCAAAGGAAAAGGAATGCAAACCAGCAGAAGAACTGAACGATACCGACCGTCCAGAAAGTAGTCGGAGCGTTGCGCAGAAGCTTGATGACATTTGTGCTCTCTTTCTTCTCGGTCTTGACTTCGTCGCCGCCGTTATACTCATTATAGACTTGCGGAGGCCATTCCTTGATTTTAACCAGGGAGTAAACCACACAGAGGAGAAGCACAGCAGCGCCGATATAGAAAGACCAAATCACGGTAGGGGGCACCTGACCTGTCGGAGCAACGTTCTGGATTCCGAACCATACAAGGAGAATCGGGAGAATGTAACCAACGACCGAACCGGCGTTGCAAAGGAAGCTCTGGATCGAATAGGCGAGGCCTTTCTGCTTCTCATTGACCATATCGCCGACAAGCATCTTGAACGGCTGCATAGCCATGTTGATGGATGTGTCAAGCAGCATCAACGCCACGAGTCCGAAAAGAATTGCGCTGGAAACCGTGAACGAGAAACTTCCAGCATTAGGAAGCAGACACATGACCACAACCGCAACCAGCGCCCCGACAATCAGATAGGGGAGACGGCGCCCAAAACGGTTCCACGTTTTGTCGCTCATCATGCCGACAATAGGCTGGACAACGAGACCCATCAGCGGCGGTAGGATCCAGAAATAACTAAGATCGTGAGGGTCCGCACCGATCGTGGTGAAGATTCGAGACACATTCGCACTCTGGAGCGCGTATGCAATCTGGACCCCGAAGAAGCCAAAGGAAAGATTCCATAGCTTCCAGAAACTTAAGTCAGGCTTAGTTTTCATCGTATTTATATTTTAAGTTTTTTCAGTAGGTCAGAAAGGAAGTGGATGATTATTTATCAATCAAGGAATACAACATCGCTATCTCCTCCTTCCAAATTCCCGGGTTGGGAGTCTCCAGGATTATCGGCATGTTGTCAAATCTCGGGTCATTGACAAATCTACGGAAGAAATCCATCCCCAATGTGCCTTTCCCAATCTCTTCATGTCGGTCGATATGGGAACCGAGCTTCCGCTTGTTGTCATTCAAATGGATTGCCTTCAGATAATGCGCTCCGATTACGTTATCAAATTCCTCCCACACCTTTTTGTATCCTTCCTCTGTCTCAAGATCATATCCGGCAGAGTGAGTGTGACAAGTGTCGACACATACACCAATTCTCGATTTGTCGTCAACTTGCCTGATGATCTCTGCCAAATGCTCAAATTTGAAACCCAAATTCGAGCCCTGGCCGGCTGTAGACTCAAGGACAGCGATGACCCCTTCGGTCTGAGCCAAAGAAAGATTGATGCTTTCCGCTATTTTCGCCAGACACTCCTCCTCGGAGATCGCATTCAGATGGGAACCGGGATGGAAATTGAGCATTTTAAGGCCAAGCTGTTCGCATCTCTGAAGTTCCTCAAGAAATGATTTCCTGGATTTTGCCAATTTCTCCTCATCCGGGCTGCCAAGATTGATAAGAAAATTGTCGTGGGGAAGGATTACTTCCGGAAGGAAGCCTCCGGCCGCACAATTATCCTGAAATTCCCGCGCCACTTTCTCAGTTATCTTTTTTGACGACCAGCGGGCGCTTGAGCCGGTGAAGAGAGCAAAGGCTTTGGCGCCAATCGCTGTAGCCTCAAGCGGAGCATTCTGGACTCCGCCCTCCGCGCTCACGTGAGCTCCAATATATTTCATTGTCTTTGGGTCTTGAAGAGTGTTATTAATTTGGGAGGGAGATTGACTTACAAAATTAGCAAAAATTTCCTATTCCCATTGTCCTTGATAACTAAAATGATTAAATTTGTCTTATCAAAAAAAGACCGAACATGCCCTTTCCCCCTCTTTCAAAAAGTAAACAGAAGTTATACGCCAGCTTATCCTCCGGCAAACTCCGGAAAAGGCATGGCTTGTTTGTCGCAGAAGGCCGAAAATGTGTTGCCGACATTCTGCCCCATTTCTCATGTCGCCAATTAGTAATGACTCCAGAGGGAGAAGACATCGCTTCGCAATATCCTGAAGTAAGGGAAATAGCAATGGTTACGCCCTCGGAAATGAAAGCAATTTCCACGCTGTCGACCCCCTCCGATGTGCTTGCTGTTTTTGAGATTCCGGAACAGAGAGAAGCGACTATAGATAGCAAGAAACTTTATGTGGTCTTGGATGGGGTCCGGGATCCCGGCAATCTCGGGACTATCATTCGGACTGCCCATTGGTTTGGGATAGATACAATTTTTGCGTCCCCGGATTCGGTAGACCTGTATAATCCAAAGACTGTGCAATCCACGATGGGCTCAATCGCAGGGGTAAAAGTTATCTATACGGATCTCGGCTCTCTTTTTGATGAGAATCCGGAAATGCCTGTTTATGGATTATTGCTGGATGGAGCGGATATCTATCGCGCCCATCTCGGTCAATCGGGATTCATTCTAATGGGAAATGAAGGGAAAGGAATTTCCGGGGAAATGAGGAAGAGAATCACCAAGCCTCTGCTTATTCCCCCTTCCACCCCGGAGCATGGGGAATCCCTGAATGTTGCTGTTGCGACCGCCGTCACGCTGGCCTTGTTCCGCAATGCGGCAGCGAAGTAGAATTGGACTATGAGGATCTATCTTTAATACTTTCCGTTTAGGGGAGGCAAGAAAGCATCCGGGTAATGCTCTAATTTGTAATCATTCTTGTCGCCTGTGATGGCGATGATGTCGAAGCGATATTGATATTCAAATCTCTGCGCCTTAAGGAAAACATCAGCGCCCCGGATCATTTTCATCCGTTTCCTTTTGTCGACAGCGGCCACAGGGTCCTGATGATCGCCCTTTCTGGCCTTCACTTCAGCAAAGACCATCCACCCGTCTTTCTCCGCGATTATGTCAATTTCCAGCGAGCCGCCCATCCTCCAGCCTCTTTCCCGGATAACGAAACCTTGGGCATAGAGAAAATCAGCGGCAATCTGTTCCGCTTCGGCTCCCCAATCGCGGTTCTCTTTGCCTGATTCCCTCTTTCGGGATCGTTTTTCTTGGGAAGTGCCTTCCATGAAAAGTCGGGAGGATGTAAGCTGTTTATTCGGAAAGAAAGGTTTTTATCCGAACTTGGAAATTTTTCTCAGGACTGGTTCATTGATTATCCGAATTCTTCTGCCGTCGACGAATATCAGTTTTTCCTTGACAAAAGTCATCAGTGTTCGGATAGCATTGGATGTGGTCATATTTGAGAGATTGGCCAGATCCTCGCGGCTCATATAGATTTTCAGCGTAGTTTCGTCATCCTCGTAACCGTACTTATCAACGAGCATAAGGAGTGCATCTGCCAGACGTCCGCGTATATGTTTCTGGGTCAGATTTATGATCTTCGTGTCGGATCCTCCTAAATTGCGCGACAATTCCTTGATAAAGAACATTGCAAGGTCGTTGTTCCCGCGGATCAGATGCTCGACAATCGCCATTGGAATTATGCCGAGCACGGAAGCTTCGATCGCAACCGCCGAAGAGACGTAGGGTTCCCTTGCGAAGAAGGCACGATAGCCGAAATACTGAACCGGACGGTAGAGACGGAGGATCTGGGCCCGGTCGCCGACACCACTCTTGAAAAGCTTCACCTTCCCTTCCAGAAGGCAATAGAGGTTGGTCGGAGGGTCGTTCTCCGCGTAGATCATCTGGTTTTTGTTATATTCTTCATAATGGAAATTGTCGGTTACGATGCGCTTCTCCTCCGGGGTCAGGGCGTTCCACATTTCGGACAAGTCGTCTCCGAGAATTCTTTCCAGCGTGCTCTTCTTTATCATTACCGATTAATTCAGTGACAGAATCAATTAGAGCTCTGACGCGAGGGTATTTCCCTTGGACGATAACTCTACTTGAAATTCTATCGCAAATTTAACAAAAATTTTCGGATAAATTGAAAAAGAATTTTTGACACTTTGCCAAATATTATAGTTTGCGCCTCAGCTTGCCATTGGGCGTTCGTGGCAATTTGTCAAATATAATATCTTTAGGCACTTCATGTGCAGGCAAAATATCCTTGCAAAGGGCGATTATTTCCTCCGAAGTGTTCATTCCTGAAGATGTCTTTTCGACAACAAGCACGACCTTCTGTCCCCATTTTTTGTCCGGTCGCCCTTGGATCATTATGTTTTGCCCGAGAAAGGGATACAGCTGTTTTTCGACTTTTTCAGGATGGATTTTCTTCCCTCCGGATATGATTACGTTGTCGCGTCTGCCATGAATGCGAAATGAGCCATCCTCTCTTATTTCTGCTTCATCATTCGTGACAATAGTCTTCCATCCTTCAATCTCTATCCCAAGACATCCTTCCTGGTCAAAGACATTTATTCCTTCAAGTGGCTTAAACCAAGAGTCATTTGTGTTCGTGGTTATTTCTCTCAGGGCGATATGGGAAGCAGTTTCTGTCATTCCATAGGTTTCATAAGCTTTTATCCCCGCCGCGGCTATTTCTTGCTGCAATCCATCAGGAATGGGGGAGCCCCCGATTAGATAGCAATCAACAAATTCATGTCCTCCCTTTTCGTTATCCTTGATTCTTCGTAGGATGGAGATCATCTGGCTCGGAACGACGGAGGCCAAAGCTATTCGGTTGTTCGGATCTGTGTCAGGGAAGTGAGGTTCATTGGAAGGTTTCTCGCAGCTGAATTTCCCTTTGCAGATTTTAGCCCGCAACCATGCCATTCTCCCTCCGATTGTGTTGAGGGATATTGCGCTGTGAATCCGGCTGTATTCATTAAGACCGAAGAAACTGACAGTCCTTCGGGCGCTATTGACCATCTCGCTCTTCGGCAAGAGTATTCTGCCCGGTTCCCCTGTGGATCCTGACGTCAGGCACTCCACATATTCTTCCGGATTATTCCAAGTCTTAATGAATTCAAGTGCTTCCTGCATCAGTCTCTCCAATCAAGTTGGTCGAGCCACGCTCTGTCTATGCCTTTCTCGGGATTGTATCTGAGTTTGTCCCCTTCGAGATAAATGGGAGTTTCGGGATTTTCAACGTAAAGATTGCCTGTGCCGAGTCCTTGGGGAAGAGAATTGTCAAGGGTGGCTACCCACTGCGCCAATGCGTTCAGTCCGATGTTGGATTCAAGACAGGATGTGATCCACCAGCCAATGTTTCTTTCCTGTGCAAGCCGGATCCATTCTTCTGCTCCTGAATAACCTCCCGTAAGTGTCGGCTTGATGACGATAAACTGAGGCTGAATCTCATCAAGCGTTCGGGCCTTCTCTTCTTCAGTATACTTCCCGATAAGTTCTTCATCCAAAGCGATTGGAAGAGGCGAAACCCGGCATAGAAACTCCATCAGCTGGGGATTTCCAGCCTTAATCGGCTGTTCGATTGAATGGACTCCCAAGTCGGCCAGTCGCTTCAGGCGAGGAAGGGCTGAGTCCATGTCGAACGCTCCGTTGGCATCCACCCGAATTTCTATTTCTTCGGGAGAATAGTGTTCTCGGATATGGCTGATCAGATCGACTTCACTTTTCCAGTCGATTGCCCCGATTTTTAGCTTGATGCAGGAAAATCCCAGCGTTAGTTTCTCCTCAATCTGTTGGAGCATCCGGTCATAATCTCCCATCCAGATAAGCCCGTTTATGACAATCTCCTTTTTTCCTTCAGTGAAGGCGGAAGGATAATACAATCCCCTGCATCCTCCGGCGTAATCGCGGAAACATTGTTCCATGCCGAATTGAAGGGAAGGAAAGCGGCTGAGATCGGTGGCTTTCCCGATACGGACATTGGCCACCAACTCCATTATCTTATAAAAGAACCTCTCGTCGGCCTCCGGGGAGAGACCGGGGAATATAGCTGCCTCACCGACAGCATATTTTTCCGGGTATGCCTGATCAAACAGTTTCAGATAGCACGTCGGTTTCTCCGTGTACGTCCCGCGGGACGTTCCCGCAGGACGTTTGAATTTCAGAATGTATGGTGCGAATTGAAGGATCATGGGAATTTAGGGAATTGATCGAAATCGGGGTCACGCTTTTCAAGGAATGCGTTTTTCCCTTCCTGGGCTTCATCCAGCATATAGTAGAGTAGGGTAGCATCCCCCGCAAACTCCATAAGGCCATGTTGGCCATCGAGTTCGGCATTCAATGCCCGTTTGATCATCCTGATAGCAAGGGGAGAACGTTTCAGAATGGTGCGCGCCCAGTCAATGGTGGTCTCCTCCAGTTTGTCAAAAGGAACGACAGTGTTGACCATTCCCATCTCCAAGGCCTCGGCAGCCGTGTATTGACGGCAAAGATACCAAATCTCGCGGGCTTTCTTTTGTCCGACACATCTCGCAAGATATGAGGCTCCGAAGCCTCCGTCGAAAGAGCCGACTTTGGGGCCAGTCTGACCGAATCTGGCATTCTCTGAAGCGATGGAGAGATCGCATACGACCTGAAGCACATTCCCCCCGCCTATGGAATAGCCATTGACCATTGCTATCACAGGCTTGGGAATCGATCGGATAGCATGATGCAGCTCAAGGACATTGAGACGTGGAACTCCATCCTTGTCGACATATCCGCCATGGCCCTTTGCATTCTGGTCGCCACCGCTGCAGAATGCCTTGTCTCCGACTCCTGTCAGGATAATGACGCCGATGTCCTCACGCTCCCGGCAAATACGGAAAGCGTCAAGCATCTCCATGTTTGTAGTGGGCCGGAACGCATTGTAGACTTGCGGACGGTTTATAGAAATCTTTGCGATCTTTTCCTCTCCATATTTTTCGAAGAGGATATCCTCATATTCTTTGATTGTAACCCAATTGTTCATGACTTAAAGTAATTATTCAGGATTTCCGCGCTATGTTCTGCGGGTGCACATATTTCCAGGACGCCTCCTTCGCTGATGAGGCTTGAAATGCCTTCCTCCAGCTCCTCGTTCGATTCGGCTCTCCGATAACTTCGCCCATAAGTTTTGCACAGCCCTTCTATCGGGACGAGGGGATCGGCGCCAAAATATTTTTCTCTTTCCGGCAGGCTGCGGGTGTTGGCCACAAAGCGGAATATACCTCCTCCCCGATTATTGATGACAATGACGCAGAAATTGTCGGGGAAGTAAGGGGAGCCCAATATTTCCGTGCAGTAGGAGAAAGAGAGATCCCCGGTGATCAGAATCGTCCGTCCTTTGTAAGCCATCGCGGCTCCGAGGGCTGAGGCATTAGTGCCATCAATTCCGGACACGCCGCGGCAGCCTAAGGTCAAGTGGGGTAAACGACGCGTGCAAAGCTGGGCATATCTGACGACCGTCCCGTTTGACAGAAACACGTTGTCATTTAGGTCTGCTCTCTTGAAAATATAATCCAGAGCCATGAGTTCCGACCACCCGGATTCTGCGACATAGGAATCGTGCCGCCCAAGAGCTGCTCTTTTGATCCTGCGCCAATCCTCTCTATATTGGGGAGGAGTTGATGTCATTTTCCTTTGGTGATGTCCGGCGGCCGAAGCAAGAGCCTTGATAAAAGGCGCCGGGGAAACGGCAAAATTGGTGGTCAGGCACTGGAATGTATCCGTGCCGCATGGAGTGTCGCCTAAGGTCCAGAGTTCGGCAGGAGGATTTTCGCGGAGGAATGTCTTAAGCATTCGCGAAACGAGCGAGCCTCCGATAGAGATCACCGTGTCCGGTCTCAGCTCAGGAATCTGTTCGGGCCTGATGATAGGGAATGTGGAATCAATGGCATATACCTCCGGGTCAAGATGCAGATTAGACAGGGTCTCGGCCATAACAGCCACGTTTGGCAACTTTGCAAACGCGCGGACAGCCTTTTGCATCTGTTCGGAGACAGGCATGAAGCCGGCTGTCAGGAGAACCTTTCGATCGGCAAGCTCAGCCCCGAGTCGGTCCATTTCCGCATATGGCAGTGGCGAACGGTTTTCAACGACTTTGAACAACCGTTGACTGTTTCCCTCCTTGTCAACAAGCTCATTGAGCGGCGCGGCCAATTGAATATTTATATGGACCGGCCCTTTTCTGCCGGTATTGACTAAGCAAAATGCCTCATTTGCTATACGGTTGACAAACCAAAGTTCATCCTTATCGGCCGACCGGATAACGGGAATGTCAAAACTTTTCTTGACAATCTTTCCCAAGGCTCCGGGCTGTATCAGCGTCTGGGAATCATCCTGGTCTATCCATTCCTTCGGTCGGTCGGCCGAGATGACGATCAACGGAACGTTCTGGTAGAAGGCCTCCGCAATCGCCGGAGCATAATTGTAGAGGGCAGTGCCGGATGTGCAGACAAGAATCATGGGCTTCTGCTTAACCATGGCAATCCCAAGGGCCATGAAAGCTGCCATTCTCTCGTCAGGGACGATCCATTTTTCTATCTCGTCGCGCGCACGCAGTCCCATGATGAGTGGAGCGTTACGGCTTCCAGGAGATATAATGGCGCCGCCAACACCCTGACCTGACAAGACATCAAGCAGAATCCTGACAGCCGTATTCGCGCTATCCTGTTTTCTTTCGGAATCCGTTGGGATATGTTCTTCCAACTCCATGTTCATTTTGCCCCGATTGTCAATCCTTAAGCATGATGGCTTTCGCAGGATGGTAACCCAACAGGAAGGCCGAGGCTTCCATCCTTTTCTTCCCGGCAGGTTGGAGAGAAAGAATTCGGAGAGTCCCATCGCCGGTTTTTACAAACATCTCTCCCGCATCGGCCACAATATCCCCGGGTTCTCCTTCCATAATTTTATCGGAAAGAGCAGATTCAAAAATCTTGGCGTCAAATCTCCTGCCTGTTTTCTCAACAATAGTTGTAAAAGCAGCCGGATAGGGAGAGAGTCCGCGGATCTGATTGTGAATGTCGGTAGCCGGCCGCTGCCAGTCGATTGCGCAGTCCTTTTTGAAAATCTTGGGAGCAGGAACAAAATCTCCTTCCGGCTGAGGCTGGGTTTGCAAATCTCCGGAGATAATCTTGGAGACAGTTTCGGCCACCATATCCGCTCCCATGTGCATGAGGCGGTCATGGACGGTGCCGGCATTGTCCTGGGGAAGAATGGGAGTGGTTCGGCGATCGATCATATCGCCCGTGTCTATTTCATGTTTGAGGAAGAAGGTTGTGATTCCAGTTTCCGTCTCCCCATTCATTATCGCTCTGTTAATTGGAGCTGCCCCACGATATTTGGGAAGCAGCGAGCCGTGGAGATTGAAAGTTCCGAGACGAGGCATCGACCATACAACCTCCGGAAGCATCCTAAATGCAATCACAATGAAAAGATCGGCATTGATCTCCCTAAGCGTGTTGACAAACTCCTCGCTTTTCAATTTCTCCGGTTGCAGCACTCTCAAACCCTTCCCGACGGCATATTTCTTGACATCGCTTTGGAGAAGCTTGTGGCCACGTCCGGCAACTTTATCCGGCATCGTCACAACGGCAGCAATATCTCGGCCATCCTTGACAAGACGGTCGAGACTTTCCACTGCAAATTCCGGCGTACCGAAAAACACTATCTTAATATTATCCTTATCTGTCATTTTTATATTATTCAAGTCCGAAAAACTGGCCGATCAATCATCCGTGAAATGTCGGAGAACTCTTCTATAGGAATTGAAGATCTTGGATTTTGATACGAACCCGATATATTTGCCATCAGCATCCACCACAGGCAGATTCCAGGCATTGGTCTTGTCGAAGGTTTCCATCACATGATCCATCGGCATATCAACGGTGATATGGGCCGGGGCGGCCGACATAAAGCGCCTTACGTGCATCTTCCGGTAAAGGTCTGTCCGGAACATGATGTTGCGGATGTCATCAAGCAAAACCACCCCTTTGAGTTTCCCATCCGAGTCGGTCACGGGGAAAAGGTTACGGTTGGACACCGAAATGACATCGACCATCTCCTTCAGGCTCATTTCAGGATGGACTTCCTTGAAGTCCGTTTCTATGACATTGTCGATCTTGAGCAACGTCAAGACGGCCTTGTCTTTTTGGTGGGTAAGCAGGTCGCCCGCCTTTGCCAGACGCATCGTGTAAATGCTATATGGAGTGAAAATCTGGATGGTTAGATAAGCCAGCGCCGAAACGATAAGAAGAGGGAGGAAGAGATTGTAACCTCCGGTCATTTCCGCCGTTAGGAAGATTGCCATCAACGGGGCATGCATCACCCCACTCATCACTCCGGCCATCCCCATAAGAGTGAAATTCTTCTGCGACAGTTCTATTCCCAGTCCGAGATGGTTGATTACATAGGCAAAAAGAAAACCGGTCAATGCGCCGACAAAGAGCGATGGAGCGAATGTACCACCCACTCCTCCGGCACCGTTGGTGGCCGAAGTTGCGATCCCTTTCGTCAGGGCAATCAGGGCTATGAAGAGAGCCAGGAACCAGACATCATCACGGTCAACGTAAAAGAACGTCCCGTCGACAACCTTCGATACATCCCCTTCGAGGAGATCGTTGATTGCTCCATAACCTTCCCCATAAAGCGGAGGGAATATGAAGACGAGTCCGGCGATGACTGTCCCTCCGACAATAATTTTCAACCAACGGTAAGGAATGCTGGCAAACATCTTTTCCATCGCCATCATGACCTTTGTGAAATAGAACGACATCAGTCCGCAGATAATGCCGAGGCCTATCGCCCAAGGGATGCGGTTGGTGGCGAAGGGTTCGCTTTGGGAAAAGAAGAACTCGCAGTTATATCCTTCGAGAATGTAAGCAACTGTCGCTCCGGCTACGGATGATAGGATAAGCGGCATCACGGTCATTCCCGTCAGGTCGATCATAAGCACCTCCAGCGTGAAAAGCATTCCAGCAATTGGCGCCCGGAAAATGCCTGCAATACCAGCCGCAGCCCCGCAGCCGACAAGAATCATCAGCAGTTTGGGGGAAAGGCGGAAGGCCTGACCTACATTAGAACCGATTGCAGCTCCGGTGAACACGATTGGCCCCTCAGCTCCGACCGACCCTCCGAATCCAATTGTTATGGAGGAGGAAATCAGGGACGCATACATATTGCGCTTCTTCAATCTTGACTTGCGGCGCGAAATGGCATAGAGAACCTTCGTGACCCCGTGGGAAATGTTATCCTTAACGACATATTTGACGAACAGGACAGTGAGCAGGATGCCGACTACGGGATATACCAGGTAAAGATAGTTCTCCGACGTGGTCGAAAAATGGGAAGTCAGCGAGCCGGAAATAAGATGAATCAGATATTTGAGCAATTGCGCCGCAAATCCGCCGAGGATTCCGACGACCAGGGCGAGGACAACAAGGCATGTCTTTTCCGACACGTTGTGTTCGCGCCAGATCACAAACCGAAGCCAGATGTCGGTGAAGCGGTTATGTGTTTCCTTGTATGCCATTTAGTTCTATTATATTTCTTCTCGCGTTAAGAGAATTATTTCCCGGACCCTTTTAGCACGGTCCGGATTGTATAGACCATAATCTTCATGTCGGTGGCCAGCGACATATTGTTGAGGTAGATGAGATCGTATGTGCTGCGTTTCACCATCTCCTGGACCGTGGACGCATATCCATACTTCACCATTCCCCAGGAAGTGATCCCCGGGCGGACCTGAAACAGGAGGCTATAATATGGGGCTCGCTTGATAATTTGGCGGATATAGTAATCACGTTCAGGACGGGGCCCGACTATTGACATGTCTCCTTTGAGGACGTTCCAGAACTGCGGAAGTTCGTCCAGACGATATTTCCTCAAGATCTTTCCCACCGTGGTTATTCTCGGGTCGTCATCCCGGGAAAGCTGAGGTCCCTGGGATTCCGCATCATTTCTCATCGACCGGAATTTCAGAATGTAGAAAGGTTCCTGCCGGCGTCCTATTCTTTCCTGGCGATAGATGATCGGTCCGGGCCCTGAGCGTTTGACTGCTATTGCTATCGCTAAGAGCACCGGGGAAAGGAGAACCAACGCAATGACGGAAGCTAAGACATCTCCACATCTTTTGACATTCTTCTCAAATTCAGACAGTCGGGGAGAGGTAAGGCTTATCAGGGGGACGCCGAGAATATCTGTCATGTGGATTTCCGAAGTGAGGTATGACAATTCGTCAGGTTCGATATGGACTGACACTCCCAACGGGAACAACCGGTCAAGAATCTTCATCGTCATCTTGTCTCGGGGATGCTGAGGGGAAAGGACAATCTGATCAACCTTATGGCGTTTGCAAATCTCCTCAAGCTCATCCATTTCCCAAACCGGCAATCCGCTTTTATCCTTATGACTGTCTGTTTCATCCGGCAAACGGATAAACCCGATCACATCGTAAGCCCAGACAGACCCTCCTTTTTTCAAATTGTAAAGCGTCTTTATTCCTCTTGAGGAATGGCCGACGATGAGAGTCGTATATTTCCAAAGCCTTTTCCGGAGTTGGCGTAACGTATGTCGAGTCAGCAGATAGCGGCCTAAGTAAGTGAAGGAAAAGAGGATCAGCGCCAACACGCAGAGAAGCATGTATTCCCGGCTTCGCATCTTGCTCGAATCGTTGACCATCATCACAAGATATATGATCAGCGAGTTGCAAAGTGCGGAATAGAGGGTGACAGTGAACTCATTAAGCCTTGACTTAAGGAAGGGCCGGTTGTAGAAGCCGGAAATCCAGTAAGTCCCCATCAGGCCCACGGGCACAAGAATCTGTTCCCACAACAATTTGGGAAGGGTAAGAAAGTCCCAGAGATCTCCGCTGAACCCAAGATGAGCCCGGGCGTTGAATCGGAAGACATTGAACACGAAGAAAGCCAGCGACGTCGTGATAAAATCTGACGCCACATACTTCCATCGTTCCCTCTTGACTGAGAAATGTCTTCCCTTCATGCTTGATTCAAATCTCTATAATGGGATTGACTTTCGTGAGTTCTCCTCTACAAGACTTTTTCCTTACCTGATAATTTTGATAACGTCGGAATCAGACACCTTGATGATACCGCTCGGTTTGCCTCTTTTCCTATTGCGACCAAATTTGACAACATAGTCCACTCCGTCAACAATCTCTCGGGAAATCTCAGCAAACGTTCCCGGAGCCGACTTTCCACTGACGTTGGCGGACGTGGACACTATAGGGCGACGCAACTTCCTTGCAAGGGCGGAGGAGAAGGGTTCATGGCTGATTCTTATTCCGAGCGAACCGTCCTCAGCGAGAAGCGAAGAGGCAACCCCTTGAGGCTGGTCATATATGATTGTCAAAGGGTCAACGGCAACATCGATCAGCTGCCATGCTGCCTCTGGAACATTGCGCACTGTCCGTTGAAGCATTCCCTCCGAATCGACAAGCACCAACATGGCCTTTGCATCCTGTCGCCGCTTAAGGTCGTAAATCTTCCTGACGGCCTCTTCATTGGTGGCATCGCAACCGATGCCCCAGACCGTGTCGGTAGGGTAGAGGATAATGCCACCCTTTTTAAGAACCTCAACCGCAGCGTTTAAGTCCGATTGTTCGTATCTTTCTTGGTTTATCTCTGCTTCCATAATTAAGACGGGAATGAATGGCATTCCCGCTTTTTTCAGAAAGCTAATTTATAAAAATATTCAGAAAGACGCAAATCGGAATCCGGAGGAGTAGCTCACTCCGCGCTATCCTCAAGTTGGTCAAGCTGACGCATCCACATTGCGTAGGTCGCATCCGACGGCATTCTCCAATCTCCTCGGGGCGAGAGACAGATACTCCCGACTTTAACGCCGTCAGGCATACAGCTGCGCTTGAACTGCTGCGTGAAAAACCTTCTGATAAAGGTCTTTAGCCATTTAAGAATAGTCTTATCGTCATATTCTTCCCGGAAAGCTTCCCTGGCCAAATCATAAATCTTCAGCGGAGTCGCGCCGTGGCGAAGCATTTCATAAAGGAAGAAGTCATGCAACTCATAGGGCCCGACAAAATCCTCGGTCTTTTGCTGGATTTGGCCTTTAGAATCCGCAGGCAGCAGTTCGGGACTGACCGGAGTTGCCACAATGTCCATAAGCACTTTCCTCAATTCCGGATTATCCGTCTGGCGGGCATATCCTTCAACGAGGTATCTGACCAATGTCTTTGGAACTGAAGCATTGACGGCATACATCGACATCTGGTCGCCGTTGTATGTGCACCATCCAAGCGCAAGTTCCGACAAATCGCCGGTGCCGATCACGAGGCCGTTCTCCTTATTGGCAACGTCCATCAGTATCTGTGTGCGTTCGCGAGCCTGGGAGTTTTCATACGTGACGTCGTGAGTCTCAGGATTCTGCGCAATATCCTTGAAATGAAGCTCCACAGCCGGGCCGATCGGAATCTCGATTGCAGTCACGCCTAAAAGCTCCATCAATTTGTCGGCATTAGTCTTCGTTCGGGTCGTTGTCCCGAATCCCGGCATGGTAATCGCAATGATTCCCTTCCTATCCAGTCCGAGCATATCGAAGGCCTTGACAGTGACAAGGAGGGCAAGGGTTGAGTCCAGGCCTCCGGAAATTCCTATGACGGCCTTTTTGCAACCTATAGCCTTAAGTCTTGTCAGCAACCCCCAAGCCTGAATCGATGAAATTTCATAGCAACGCTTCTCAAGGTCGTCCGGATTTTCGTCAACGAAAGGATGCTTGAACAGTTTACGGAATTTAAGTTCCAACTGCTTATCCTCCTTGTTCGGAAAGTCGCTCTTTATTATCCGGAAAACCGGGACGTCTGCCGCTGAGAAGGAATTGAATGCAATGCGATCATGACGGAGGGCACCGAAGTCAATATCGGCAATGGCGTAATCGGGGTGTATCCGGAAACGGTCGGTCTCAGCGAGGATGGCGCCATTTTCAGCAATGATGCAATTGCCGGCAAAGGCAAGGTCGGTGGAGGATTCTCCGGATCCGGCCGAAGAATATGCGTAAGCCGCGCGGCAGCGTGCTGACTGCTGGGCGATGAGAGTTTCAAGATAATCATGTTTGCCGATGAGCTCATCCGTGGCAGACAGATTCAGGATTAACTCAGCCCCCGCAATCGCCATGGCGCTGCTCGGGGGAATAGGAACCCATAGATCCTCGCAGATTTCGACTCCGAAGGTCACGCCCCGATGTTGGAATAGCAAATCTGTGCCGAAAGGAACGGCGTATTGCAGACCCTCTAATTCCACTTCCCGGGATTTGACATTGAGACCCTCAGCAAACCAGCGTTTTTCGTAGAATTCCCCATAATTAGGAAGATAGGACTTCGGAACGATCCCGAGAATCCTCCCTCCAGCGATGACGGCTGCGCAGTTGAACAATTTCTGGCCAACGGCAAAGGGGAGTCCCGCGGCTATGCAGAGATTTGGCCAATTGGCTGATTCGTTTGCTAAGCGGACCAGACCTTGCTTGGCCTCCGAAAGGAGGAGGTCTTGTTCAAAAAGGTCGGCGCAAGTATAACCCGTCACCGACAGTTCCGGAAATACAGCAATGGCTGCATTCTCTGAATTCAGAGAAGCAGCCATCGTGACGATATTGTCTATATTGAAAGGAATGTCCGCAGGCTTGACATTAGGTCTCGCCGCGGCAACCCGTTGAAATTCATGTTTCATAGTTGGCCGTATAAGGTCTGTCGTGTGTCTGTTTTGAATATTGGAAAGAATCAGAAAATATAACCGATTCCGATTCCTGCAAAAACGCCTCCCGTATCCTTCATAAAGGAATATTTCGCCTGCGCCATAAATTTTAAATTCGGGGTGAGGTAAAGATCGAGTCCGGCTCCGGCATTAAGGCCGACTCTCGATGTGCTTGCTGCTCCCTGATGGCTCCAGTTGTTGAAGGCTATTCCTGCAAGGGGATAGATGGAGAAAGCATGCGCGACCCGGAACGGGAACTGAAGGTCAGCGTTCAAGATGAGCCCGGTGTCTCCCTCATGCCTGAACACGATTCCCGCCTCAGGGGCGATCCGTAGATGGTCTAAAAAATTGTAGTGGAAGAAGAGGCTTACGTAACCTGAATTGTTGTAGGATGCATATCCCCCCGTGACTCCAAGGGATTTCTCGTGGCCGGCTGCCTGGGCTCCAGTGGGAAGGATGGCGCTGCCGATTGTCATGAGAAGTAAAAGGGCAAATTTTCTAAGCTTCATAGAAACTGTGGTGTCGTTAATCTGAGGAACAACCTCAGGAATGTTTACCTAAAAACATTCTTGATTAAGGTTTTGTTCCAGATCCTCCATTGGCAACGGCCGTTTGAGCCATTCTCCCCGAAGGATCGAGGGGAGACTCCTGATAATTCCGGCGCAGCGTCCGAACTGCTTGCGGGGCTCCACGCTGAGACGTTGAACGAATTCCAGATGGTTGTCGATCATCCATTTCGGAGCGCGTTTCACATCCACTCCGCTGAAGAATTTGAATGTCGCGCCGACTGCAATCATCACGCCCCGTTTGAGGAAGGGTTTGAGGCGTTGCATAAAATATTCCTGCTTCGGCGCTCCCAATGAGATCCAGATAATGTCGGCGCCATCCTCATTTATCATGGAGGCGATTGAAGGGTAATCGAAATTTTCCACTTCCCGGAAAGGCAGTTCTATGAACTGCATTCCGGCGACCTCCGGATTCCAGCCAATGATATTCTTTCGGAGTCCGTCAAGGACAAATTGGCGGCTGCCGAGGAAAATCATGCGGAACTTACGGCTTCGAACAATGTCCTCAAAAATTTCGGCTCCTGCATATTGAGTATAGCGGTGGCCATGGATAAGCCGGATATAGAGCGGAACGTAGGATGAGTCGCAGATAGAGAACATTCCCCCGTTGACAGCTTCGAGATATTCCGGTTTCCGGTTGGCATGATGAAGGATAACGCCATCCGCAACGCAGATATAATCTGCACCGGGATGAAGAACGCGCTCACGGATCGCATGATGGACGCGACTGCGGTCAAATTCATAACGTATGTTGAAATACTCCTTCACACCGCAAATTTAATTAAAAAATGTGAA
>CAYZQA010000041.1:0-7847 GCA_964480745.1 uncultured Sangeribacter sp.
CGGCGGGGCTCAACCATGGTTAACAGCGGGCCCTCGCGGCCCGCTGTTATCATATTCCCACAAAAAAAGAGCCCCGGAGGGGCTCCACTATACCATTTCGCGTAGGCTTTAGACAATCAGCACCAAATGCCCATGGGCATTGTAGCGATATTTATGCGACACAAGTGTATCCTGATTAGTAACCTCAAATACGCAATCCTCTGGACTAACCACGAGCCCAGCATTCGCCAGGGCTATACGGATTGCCTCCTCCACGGAGTGATAGCCGGTGTTGGTCGATTGATAAAGACGTGTATCGTCCGGACCCCATATTGTAACCGAAACCGGGTCCTGCGGTTTCAAAGAATCAAATGCTTCCATAATATCATATATTTGTTACCTTAAAAACACTCGCAGCCAATGAAAGGTTGAACATAGCCGTCCGCCGCTATCGCATTCTCAACTTATTTTGCTAACTTTGCATCCAATACTATAAAACACACTATAAAAACACAAGTCATGATAAAAATGTATGTAATGCAGTCCTGTCCCGACTGCGAATACGTCGAAAAGCAGGTCGAAGGAAATCCCGAATTTGAAGTGATCGATATTGGCAAGCATGTCAGAAATCTGAAAGAGTTCCTGAAATTGCGCGACACCAACCCCGCCTTTGATGAAGCCAAAGCGATTGGCGATGTCGGAATCCCTTGCTATGTGCGCGAAGACGGTTCCGTCACGCTCTATTCCAAAGATGTCGGTCTCAAACCGAATCCCGCATCCGAAGGCGCCGCTTGCAGTATCGATGGCCGAGGCTGCTGATCCCCAGTTTCCCCTAATCTTATCATAATGCTTTCTCATTACCTTAATCTTAATCGCTCGGCCTTGATCGGCTTGAGTTTGTTGTGCGGTTTTTCCTCTTTAGCCGCACCGTCAGAAAAGAATGATTCGGCCCTTTACAGAGAACCCTATCGTCCGCAATATCATTTCACTCCGGCCCACCGCTGGATCGGCGATCCATGCGGGTTGGTGAAGAAGGATGGTAGATACTTGGCCTATAGCTGGGGCGCTGCCGAGTCAGACGACCTTGTGCATTGGACCGAGATAAATGACCATGCCATAAAAGGTCTGCCGCCTAAAACTGCCGCTTTCACCGGCAGTGTCGTCCTCGATTCGATCAACTCGGCCGGCTGGGGCAAAGACGCCATGGTAGCCGTCTTCACTATCTTTGACGAAGATTCCAAGAAACAGTCGCAAGGCATAGCCTTCAGCCATGACCGAGGGGAGACCTATCAATATTATGACCAAAACCCTGTCCTCGATATCTGGAGCACAGAGTTTCGCGATCCGACCGTGATCCGACACGAACCGTCCGGAAAGTGGGTCATGGCCGTAGCCAAGGCGTTGGAGAAGAAAGTGGCGTTCTATACGTCCGACGATCTCAAGCATTGGACCTGGACAAGCGATTTCGGACCTGCCGGCGACAACAAACGCTCATGGGAATGTCCCGATCTGTTCCAAGTGGCGGTGGAGGAAACCGGTGAAAAGAAGTGGGTCCTGTTGGTGTCGGTCAACTGGGCCCGGGAGCAATATTTCGTCGGCGATTTCGACGGCGAGAAATTTATTCCGGATGTCGCCGATGGCGAACCGCTCTATGTTGACGATGGACTGGATTATTATGCCTCCCGCGTTTTCCAGAATTTTGATTCGGATAAGGAGGATGAGGTTGTGACGCTCGGCTGGGTCAACTACTGGGACTATGCTCCCCAAGCTCCCTCCAAATGGGGCAAAGGAGTCTGGTCGCTCCCCCGCAAATATTCGCTCTATTCATCTCCCGAAGGCTTGCGCCTTCGCCAGACCCCGGTAAAGGCGCTGGAGACCTTGCGCGGAAAAGAATATCATCTCAATAAAACTTACTCTCCCGGTGCGTTTGCACTCCCGCAGGTAGCGGCCATGGAGAATCAGTATGAACTCGCAGTCCGGCTCTCAGCGTCGGCCAATGATGTCGCCGGTTTCAACTTATGCATGGGGGAGGGGAGGAAAGTGACACTGAGTTATGACGTCTCGACAGGCTACCTGACACTCGACCGCACCAACTGTTCGGACGTGAAGATCAGGTATTTTGACCGCATCTCGAACTCCAAGATCGCACAACCGGGGACACGCGACATCACGCTGCGAATATTCGTTGACAAATCGACAGTAGAAATATTTGCCGAAAACGGCAAAAAAGTGATGACGTTGCTGACCTACGCCTCCCCCTCGCAAACGGGAATAGAATTCTTCACCCAGCGAGGCAAAACCCACCTCAACCTAACCGCCTGGCCCCTGCAACCGATCCATTAACCCCCGGTTCGATCGTCGGGGTCTCGAAAAATGGCGTCCAAAACCCCGGAGGGGTTCAACTACGGTTAGCCGGGGGCCCTTGCGGCCCTCGGTGGACGCGATTTATCGCGTCCATGAGCCCCGGCGGGGCTCAACCATACCCATTTGAGTCGCTGTGGGTTTGTAACTATTAGTGGTCTTTCGACCACTAATAGTTACAAACCCGCAAGAACTAAAGCCACCAATCTCCAACTGGAAAGTTCGCTAATATATCCGTACTTTTCTATCTCTTTTCTATCTCGTAACCCTCTCCACCATATAAATTTCGATTGGAATAATCCCAGATTTCTATACTCTTTTTGTTTTCATACAACCAGCTTCTCCCGATGTTTTTCAAGAAATTCCTGAGAAGGCTTATAAATCCTTGGGAGGGCTATCTGTTTTCCTTCAAAGCTAAGAAAGTAAGTTTTAAATGCCTCGGAAGTGTATGCATCTTTAATACTTGGACTTAGTATTAATTTGTAATTCTCGTCAAGCGAAATTAGATGCTGATCAAAGGCTGCATCATAGGTGGCGCTCAGACACAGTCCATTTTCAGGGTTCAATCGGGTATTAGATCTCTCCGCCCAGGGAATGATATGACTGGCTCGGATCACCTCCGGTATTTCTAAGCCCGAAATACAGCACTTGGCTCCGTATATATCAAGAAGCAACGCTCTAAATATATGTTGTCCCACTCTGCGTTTACATCTAACTTCTCGCTCGGTGCCATTATCATCGATATGAAACCTATTGATAAGCATAGATGATAACCTTGAGCCTTCGGAAGTTTGTAACATCAATTTTTTGGCTTCCTCACCACAGACGAGATTTACAAAGTCTCCTAATCTCCGGATGGCTGCTGTGCAAAACCTCTTTTTGGGATAACTCGTTTGATTTGGTCTACCCAAATCGAAAATGGAAGGATTTCCCTTGCGATATTTATCTTCCTCTTCTACGATGAAATGAATTATTCTATCAATTAAGAAGGGATCTCGGACGTCACTAAGAGATTTCCCATGTAACTTAAAGATATCTTCTTTTTGGAATATCTCATCTATTATTTTTATTGCAGTTACATAGGACGCGGCTGTGCCACTATTCTTATTCGAATATTCTGCCAGAAGATAGTCTTTGAAAGTCTGCATAGCTTCATTTTTCATTGTTGTAACTCAATTCCATAATATATCTCATTGGAAGGGGAAAGATAGGTTTCTTATTCAAATTTCTGTCATCCCTAAGCTTTTGAAATATTCATATACTCCATTGTAAAACGACGGGAGTCTTGTTGAATCTTCAGGGAATCCTTCCGGGCTCCTCCGCCCGTTACCTTCTGGAACGCATATTACCATACCTTGACGTGCTCGTGTCAGTAGTACTCTGTAAGCATTAAGCATGTATTTCTGGGTTTCTGGATTCTTTTCAGGCGTCCATTGGGTTTTACCATTGAATTTCCAAAACGACCAGGCTCCATTGTCGAATCGCATATCTGCATCCCATAGCACGCAGGAGAAGTCTACTTCCAATCCTTGGACCTGGATTTCCGTAGCTGCTTCTTCAAGATAGTTGGACGACCTGACATCCAGTTTATCTTCGAGAAACCAATGAACTGCGTTATCTTCACTCTGGGGCAGCACATGTACGGCTAATGGTTTAAAGCGAGCAGCGACTTTTGAAATGAGTACACCCGTTTGTTGCGTTCCTCTCGCTTGCTGTCTGAGCCATGCTCGGGCTTTCTCCATACTGCGTGTGAGTACGATTGGATAACCATTACTTATAACCTCCCGGTACAAATCTCTTGCGTCCGGAGCAATTGATAATAACGAATGCACAAATCCTGAGAGTCTTTCTGCCCTGAATGATCTAAGACTTACCCCCAGATGAAGACGCTCAGAATATTCCACATTTGGATTAGATTTTAGCAATTCATTAACTTTCCCATCGGCATATTCCTTCTCTGTCAATTTGTCGGAGATATAGACTTTCCAATTAGAAAAACGATCGTTAAGAGCAGCCAGCCATTCGGAAATGCCTGCCTCTCCTGTATTTATTTCCTGACCGCCCCCGATCAAACATACTATCGTTGCCCAGTCTTCCCGTTGATCAAGCGACCAGATCAAAAATGCAGCCTCAGACATTGGGAAATTAGCTACTTTGAGTTTATTTCCGTAGGTGCCTCCGCGTTTCAGATAGTCGGCTATCCGTTTATGGGTCCAGGCTCTCTGTGCTTCATCAAATATTGCCACATGCTCTACTTCTCCATAACCACTTTGCTGAAGTTTTATCGCCTTCTCCGGGTCTATTTCCAGATCTCCACCTATGACGGGATTCTTGATCTTGGCAAGCATATTATCCCTATAGCGATGGATGATTTGAATAAATTTGCTCACCTCCCTTCTCGAGTCGGAAAGTTTCTTACTTTCCCCTTTGTCTTTAGCTTTCCTGTAGTTGTCGCGTGCAAGTGCTTCAGTTAAAACTGCAACCAAAGGACCGTTGCCCGAAAGATATACGGCGCCATCCTCTTCATTCATGCTCCCATCTTCTTGATAGGATTGTTTGACTGCCACATCCAGGCCAACCAAGGTCTTGCCGGCCCCTGGAACTCCAGTCACGAAGCAGATACTCTTCTCCCCTTTATCCTTTGAATGTTTAATAACATCAAGTATGAAAGCTATTGTTTGATCGGTCGAAACTTTATCTGCTTCATGGCGTGTAATGTCCTCAACCGAATGATTTTCATATAAAGATCGCGCTGCCTCTATTATTGTTGGTGTGGGAGTGTACGGGCTAATAATCCAATCTTTTATTGTGCCTGGGGTGACTGCCTCTGCGTGTTGTAAGACTTCCTCAATAAGCTTCTGCAGCCCGTTTGACCCACTAATAAGGGGATTGTAGATCGAGTCATGATAGACCGACGGGATGAAGGATGTTGAGGAGGAGGTGTGGTTGGTCGGAATTAATATGGGAACTATAATCCGATCATGACTGAACAGATGGAAATTTTTTAAGTCGAGAGCGTAATCCATTACTTGTTCAACATCCGTTTGCAATGCGTCTTTTTGACCGACTTTGAATTCAAGGCAAAATATAATTCCACGTAGCAACAAAACCACGTCGATTCGTTTCCCAAGACGCGGTATGTCATATTCAAATACTATTTCGGCTTCCTCGTTTTTCCATGGTTTGAGGACTTTCTGCAAAAGAGTAATTTCTCCCATCCAAGCTTCATCAGTGGTCGTTAATGCCTGGCCATGAAAAGCATTGTGAATATGCCCATGAATCGAATAGGGGTCTGCTTCAATAAATGATTTGAAGTCTGCCTTATACAAACATCGAGTAGTTTTATTTTTCTTCATTATAATCCTATGATTAACTCGAAGCCTTTAGTGACTAGTTTTGTAAATTTATAACTAAAAAGTTAAATGAGCAAGCGCCCAAAATTTGGAGCTTATTCAAAACAGATTAAAAACAGATTATAATAACCCTATAATCTAATCTTTTTATTAAAGAAGACCACTTTTCTTCGCTAAGTCGCCTTCTCCGTGACCATCCTTGAGCGAGCGAAGCAATGCATAAAATTCAGTGAGACCCACATTCTCCGCGTTCCCGCACCAGAGAAGGAGTATGGATCCCAGTCTCGTGCAATCAGTTATTTTGCATCGGCAAGTGCGGAAATAGTTGCTCTACCATCGCGATCATCTCTTTAAGCGAAAGCCTAAACAGATCCTGGTTAATCAACCCGGAGTAAATTCCCATATTCGGGCGTATAAATTTTCTTTGCCGCTTGCTTTCAATTACTGCCGATACCTCGATATGGCCTTTGGCATTATAGGAGAAGGCAAGGTTCTCGATTGTTCTTCCCAGCGAGTCTCTGAATGTAGTTGATTTCTCCTCTTTATCCAGATAGGCGAAGGCTGTCAGGTTATCGTCAAGGGATTTTTGGATAATGCTTCGCCATGGCTGAGCAATACCATTCGCTTCCGCGAATTTACCAAAATCCTTGACTGCTTCTGCTACCCGGGTTATTATTGCGGTTGCGTTTTTTATTCCATTCTTTTTAGCGAATTCAATCAGATCTGTCTTGGTGATGTCGCTTATCTTCCCTCCGATACTCATTCTTCGATCAAGTTGGGGACCCGTTCCTTTATTGTTGAAGATGAAGGTTATGTCGTAGGCTGGTGCCAGCCTCCATTTGCCATTTTTATTAAGAAGGAATGCAAAATTCTTGTTATGGTCGTCCGTGTTATTGGCCATGACGTTAAAAACCATTCGACTGTAAAGCTGCTCTATTTCCGTTTCTGGGAGGGAAAGTTCTCGGCAAGTGGCCACAAGGTCTTCATAACTGCGAGCTTCAGGGTTGATTGATGCCAAAGTTTGCATGTGAATCTTCTCGCCGTTGACCCTGTCAAAACGCTTTGTGAGGAAATGGTAGATCCCTTCAACTGGTAACAGACGACATTCTTCCATTATAATCCCCGCTGCGGTAGCCATGTTATAGTAGACCATCTCAATTTCAGCTATCGGAATTGACTTCTCTCCAAATTTTAGAATATAATAGTCGAAGCCGTCGTGGCGATCAGTTTGCCCTGAGCGTATTTCGCCAGTTCCTCCATCTATGGCAACAATGGCTTTCATCTGTCGGCCGCCGGCGGAGGTGCCGACCGCTAATAGAGCCTGCAACGTCAGTTCTTCTTCATTATTCAAGACTCTGTTGTCTCTTTCTTCAAGAATTTTAAGGGATAGGTCGTAGAGAGATTTGATGTCTATTTTGCGTGCATGGGCAAGATCCTCTGCGCACGGTTCATATTCAAGTGCTCCCATTCCTCGTGTCCCTATGAACATTAGCTTATACAATGGGGTGACTTTATTACGTGGAATTTTATTGTCTTTCACCCATTTCTCAAAAAGAGAATTGCCCCAAGAATCGGGCAGCGAGTCTGCGATAAAGGGAGGCAACCCTTGATAGAGCGGCCGGTCGTCTCCAAGTATCGGCAAAAAGAGGTTGCGATTTTTTGAAGGGGAAAGGATAGGAGCAATGTCTGGAATGTTAGGAAGTTTTTGATTATACATAAAGTATACTCGTCTCGTTGCTGCTTCCCAAACGAGACGTCCGATTTCTTGTCCCCACAGTTTCACTTTTAAATACTTCATAGGTCAGAGTCAGAAGTTACGAGGCTAAGAGCCTCAAGCGTTAAAGTTACTTTTCCTCACTCGTTGCATTTTCTTATTGTTTTTGTCATACAGATATGGCGACTCCGGCAATTCCGGAAGCAACGCTTCCCAGTTCTCGCCGAGACCTATTGCCCTCAGAAGTCTATGCAACGTGCTGAAGGATATGTCTGTCATGTTGCCTGTCTCAAATTTATAAAGCGTGGTCATCCCGATCGCGGCTGCCTCTGAGACTTCTTTCCGAGTCATACGCATCCTCATCCGGTAGTCCCGGAACCTCATTCCAAGATTCCGTATTACATCAGGAGTAGGGAGCGATTTATTAGTAAGTAACATTT
>CAYZQA010000041.1:7947-20235 GCA_964480745.1 uncultured Sangeribacter sp.
ACAGGCGGAGGCGACGGAATAGGGAAGGGGTGTGCAGAAATCCTCGCGGCTGCCGGAGCCGCTGTCGTTGTCAGCGATATCAACTTGGAGAAAGCCCAGACCGTAGCCAATGAGATAATAGCTTCCGGAGGAAGGGCATGCGCAGTTGAATGCAATGTGTTAAACTTCGATGAGCTCGACCGCCTCGTAAAGACAGCCGTGCAGAAATTCGGCACAGTCAATATCCTCGTGAATAATGCCGGCCTCGGCGGTGGAGGTCGTGAAAATCCTTTCAAGATTGATGAAGCCTATGTGGAGCGGATCTATAAGATCAATGTCTTTGCACCTCTCTATCTTAGCAAGCTCGCCGTTCCGGAGATGAGTAAGTCCGGATATGGTAGCATTGTCAACATCACGTCGATGAGCTCAATCAACAAGGAGGCGAATATGTCCATCTACTCATCCTCGAAGGCTGCGCTCAACCATCTGGCTGCAAATTTGGCATTCGACTTTGGCGGGATGGGAGTGAGAATCAACAACGTAGGACCGGGAGCGACCAACACGGCCGCGCTGGCGAGCGTCCTGACGCCTGAAATGAAGGAGAGAATGTTGAGCCACACGCCTATCAAACGTCTCGGGGAAGTGAGCGACATTGCCCAGGCCGTCCTGTTTTTCGCTTCGCCGGCTTCGGCATGGGTCAGCGGCCAGACAATCTTTGTCAATGGGGGAGGGGTCCAGACCCTCGACTAATCTCGGAAAAATCATCCCTTCCGCGGCCCTCCGTGGCGAGCGAAGCATTCCCTATCGAGGGCGGTCGATATTTTCCGGGCTAAGTCCGGAGTTGCCGAAGGTGGGTAGCGAATCAATTGCTGACATTTCTTCCGGAGAAAGCTCAAAATCAAATACATCAAGATTTTCTTTCATCCTTCCCGGATTGGAGGATTTGGGGATGGGGATTGCTCCTTTCTGGATTTCCCACCGCAGGCATATCTGCGCAAGAGATTTATCGTGGGCTGACGCAATCTTGGAGAGCACTCCATTCTCAAAAATGCGACCTCGTGCCAACGGCGACCAAGCCTCGATGAGGATGTGATGTTTCTGGCAAAGTTCATAAATCTCCGGCTGCTGCATCCCAGGATTGAACTCGATCTGATTCACCATCGGATTCACTTCCGCCGAGCCCAAAAGGCTTTCAAGATGCGCCGGCATAAAATTAGACACGCCGATGGCTCGAACTCTTTTTTCATGGTAAAGCCTTTCCAGAGCGCGCCACGTGTCAAGGTTGGTCTTTTGCCATTCCGGGTCGTGGGATTCGTCGGCCGGCCAATGGATGAGATAGAGGTCGAGGAAGTCTAATCCTAAATCAGCTAAGGATTGATCGAAGGCCTTTAGCGTTGAGTCATACCCTCTCTGGGAATTCGCAACTTTGCTTGTCACGAACAGTTCCGTCCGTTCAATCCCGCTCAATCTAAGGCCTTCTCCGACCGCCCGTTCATTTTGATAAGCCGACGCACCGTCTATCAGCCGATAGCCCATGCGGATCGCGTCAGCCACAGCATTCGCCCCCTCGCCGTCATCAGCCAATTTATAAGTCCCATATCCTATTCCCGGAATTAAAATCCCATTATTCAGTGTTCTTTCTTTCATAGGATGTTATTTTATTCTTACCCTGCGTTGTATACTTACTATATCTGTTTTGACTCACTTTTATTGCGGCCGGGACCTGAGTATTCTCCGGCCGGTTCCGCCGAAACTTGAAGGACATTGGTCAGAATATTCCCTATCATATCTACCCCAGTCGCTCCTCTTTGAATTAGTTGCAGATTAGCATTGTTTTCATTCTCATATGGCATTCGGACATATATCTTCTGACCTTTTCTCAGTCCTTCGATAACACCGGACCAGGTTCCACCTTTACTATCACTTTCAGCAGCAAATATTTCCGATGAAAGTCCATAAATAATAGAATTTCTTGCCATGGCAAGTTCCTTACTCCAGGGCGCTTTAGGGTGGAACGCACTGATGACTGTTACCTGTCCTTTATGGATTTGCTGATAATATTGCCTGAATCCCGAAGCAAAGGTGGTTATTCCTTGTGGCAATACGATTATGCTTTTTCCATCAGCTTGGATTGCCGCGTCCAATGCTTGCCTATCAACACCTTTGGCAAATCCGCTAACTACAACTTTATTCTCCCCTACAGCTCTTTGAGCCATATTGACTGTAAATTCCAATGAAATGGCATTAGCCTTCCGACATCCCACAATCGCCATAGCGTCGTGATTTAAAAGACTCTTGTCTCCTTTAACATAAATCACGCAGGGTGCGCCATACTTAAGGTTTTTCTTAAGTGTTTTGGGATAGTACGGAGAGGTCAGGGGTAGAATCTCATAGCCTTGGCTCACTAGGTCCTCAACCAAAAAGGCATTATTTGCTAACTGATGATAAGCGGAATTAAAGAGCAACTCTTCTTCCGGAGTAACTCCTATTTCACGTCTTACATCGCAGCTCTCAAAAAGATCAACAATTGAATATTGAGGCACATGGGTGTAGCAGCTTGCATAAAGCTGATTTTTACGCCTGGTCCATATTCCAGAGATGGACGCTAAGGCTACCCAATATGTTATTTCATTTATGTTCATAATAATCCTCCAACAGTTTTGGCTATTACGATTGGCACAATCTCAGCTGCTCCTTTTTGGGTCAGCATCCTTCCAATTTCTTTCACGGTTGCGCCACTATCAAAAATATCATCTATCAATATAACGCGTTTATTGCGAACTTCGGAAGAATCTATCTCAAAAGCACCCTTTACATTTTCTTGCTTATTGTATCCATTTTGAAAAACCTTCTGCTCATTAGTTTCTCTTTTCTTTAAAAGTTGGAAAGATAACGGCAGCTTCAATACTTGTGCAAATTTCGATGCGAAGTTCTTTACTAAGTCCCCCGACTGAGTTGGAGGCACAAAAAGAACTAAGTCAAAATCCGTAGCCTTGAAATTATGGTAAAAGGCCTTTAGTGTTAAACGGAGAAGAAACTCTGGAAAGTCTTCACGCGTTTCATATTTACATCGGTGTATGGCAGTGCCCACTGCTGAGACTCCATAAAAGGAAGCGGCAACTCCGTTGCGAAGATTACTACGATTTGTTTCTACTTCCAGAAGAGGGAAGCATGATTCCCGAAATTGTTGCAGCTTATATCGGTCGTTTGAGGTGGGGCTCGATTTTAGAGGTGACAAATTGGAGTTATCACAATTGGTAAAATCGCCTTCTTTGTTGTCAAGAAAACTACAGAGATATTGCATTCTGGGGATAGAGGTATACACATAGGCGACCATTGAGTCGAGTTCTTTAAGCTTAATCCGTCTCAATTCGTCAAATTTAGAACTATCAAGAGCCGGCGCGTTAAATTGATATTCATATTTTTTTGATTTGCCGTATGTTACTTCTTTAATGATGCCTTGCTCGATTAGATCCGCTTTTATGATCCTTACTTGATTTTGCTTTAAATTAGATGCTTTAATTAACTCCCTCTCTCCAAGAGGTTCCCGTTTAAGCATTTCAATGACTCGATCATAGATTTCAATTCTTGGTCGAGAGCCATCTATAAATGCTTTAGGTAAGCGGTAGTCGTCCGCTATCCCATCGTTTTTGGACGTTGACTGGTTGTAAAATAGAATTATTACGGAAGGTTTCCCGTCTCGACCAGCTCGACCTATCTCTTGATAATAATGAATGGGGGATTGGGGAATTTGTGTATGAATGATAAATCTTATATCTGGTTTGTCTATCCCCATGCCTAAAGCATTTGTGGAGACCACACATTTCCATTTATTCTCCATTAATCCCTTTTCAATGTCCATTCGTGTCTCAGGATCATATCCGGCATGATACTCGGTAGCTGACACACCATTAAAACGCAGCCACTTAGCATATACTTCCACATCTGTTCTCGTCCCTGTGTATATAAGTCCTGACCCGGGAAGACTATGCATATTCTGCTCAAGCCAGATTAATTTCTCATCTTCAGAGTTAACGCGAATCACATAAAGATGAAAATTATCACGTACCAAGGACCCTCTTAGAGTAGTAAGTTTGCCGCCAATCTGTTGTTCAATATCAGCTTGCACGCGTTTGGTTGCGGTCGCTGTAGTGGCCAGGATTGGTAAATATTCTGGTAACCGCTTTACAAGATTGATAATTCGTTGAAAGGCAGGTCTGAAATCGTGTCCCCAAGTTGATATGGTATGCGCTTCATCAATGACTATCATTGATAGGTCAATTTGTTGAGAAGCTGCAATCCATTCCGCATTCTCCTGACGCTCAGGAGCTATATACAGTATTTTAAGATTTCCATTAATGGCGTCCCGGATTACTGCTTCATTCTCCTCCGGAGATTGTTCAGAATTTATAAACGCAGCTGGGATGCCTTTTTTTCGCAAAGATTTCACCTGATCGCGCATTAATGCAATCAAGGGAGAAAACACAACGGTTAATCCTTTAAAAATACAAGCCGGGAATTGATAACACAAAGACTTGCCAAATCCTGTTCGCTGAATCATTAGAATCCTTTCCCCATTGAGAATCCGGCTTATCGCCTCCCATTGCTCGTCATAGAAACGCTCTATGCCAAATAAATTCTTTAATTCCTGCTCATAGAATCTTCTGTCCATTCTTGTAGAGGTGTTTGCTTTTTGTGGATATAGTAACTTCTTCGGTGAATGTTGGCAAAACTGCGCGGAAGAACCCTATTAATGAACACAAATATAATAAAGACCTCTTTTATGACCAAGCATTGAACTAAAATTTAGACCTTTGAAATTGTTTCCACTGTGATAATGTTGCATTTAATACAAATTTCAGGATCAGCATAACCTATACTGTGATAAAATTGTGATATAATTTAAAAATTATTTTTGGGGAATTGTGAAAAAGTATTAACTTTGCGGCCACTTAACCCGAAACAAATGAACAGACTTCATCGCAACATATTGACAGTCAGTGTGAGTCAGAGCTCAAAAGGCTTTGAAAGCATCACTTGTGCGATGCTTCCGTCTGATGCCGAATATCGCTATGTGCCGATTGTCCGACATGTTTGTTTCAGTTCCCCATTAATTTAGTCTTCATCCCAGACTTTTAAGATATAACGACTGTCGGAAAGTGATTTGCCAAAACTTTTCGACAGTCGTTTTTATGTCGATATTGGTCAATAACCTTCTCCACCATGATTAGCTGTGGACATCTTTTCTAATCGCGCCATGGCGCATTAATTCGAAACTGAAAAAATGATACAATTTAAAAAGTACAGCTCCATAGAAAATGCCTTTACCCGAGACTTCATGGAGCGGGTCAGGACCGAGTTGCCCTCGGATCTTGAATGGGTCGTGCAGGAGAAGGTGCATGGTTCAAACACCAGCTTTCTCTGCGATGGCTTAGATGTTAAGTTTGCTAAGCGTACTTCCCTCCTCGAAGATGATGAAAAGTTCTATGACTTTCAATCTCTTCTGGAAACTTACAAGCCCAAAGTTCTTTCGCTTTTCAATCGCGTGAAAGAGCGGTATCCGGATATAACGGCAATCTCTGTCTTCGGTGAGATGTTTGGAGGCAGATATGCTCACGAAGGCGTACCTGCTGAAAAGGGCACTATTCTTATTCAGAAAGGCGTCTATTACACTCCCGGACATGAATTCTACGGATTCGATATTTTCCTGTTCGAAGGAGATAAGGGTAAATACCTGTCTGTGGATGCGGCGAATGATCTTTTTGAAGCCGAAGGATTCTTCTATGCAAAGTCTTTGTTCAGGGGTTCTCTTGAGGATTGCCTAAAGTTTCCAAACACCTTCCAGAGCAAGATTTCTCAGTGGCTCGGCCTTCCCGATATAGAAGATAATATCTGCGAGGGAGTCGTTATTCGGCCGGTGGAGCCTCAATATCTTAGAAATGGATCCAGAGTCTTGATCAAGAACAAGAATGCTCGTTTTGCTGAGAAAAAGAGTGTCAAAAAGCGTAACAAGATATTTTCCGAACCTGTTCCCTATAGCGATTCACTGAAAGCATTGCTCCTGGAAGTAGAAGCTTACGTGACAGAGAATAGGCTGAACAACGTAGTCAGCCATATCGGTGAAGTTTCATTTCCGAAGGACTTTGGAAAAGTCATGGGACTTTTTTCCAAAGACATACTGAATGATTTCCTGAAAGAGCATGGAGGCGAATACTCGGCCCTTGACAAATGCGAACAGAAATCGCTCAACCGAGAACTCAACAAACTCGCAACCGACTTCGTGAAGGCGACCTTCATGAATCAAGCCTACATACTTGACTAATTGGTAATAATAAATATCTACAAAGCAATATCCGCAGATGATTTTTTCACCTGCGGATATTGAATGCATGAAAAGTTGACAACATTTCAAAATAATTCAATATACACTACTTTGCAGCAGGTGCAATTCCAAGAATAAGAAATATAACAGGAGCAATACGCAATGTCGGTTCTGCGCAGCTGTAGAGATTAATAATACATGCTCACATATATTCTCATTTGGCAACTAAATGATTTGTTCCAGTCTTCGGTATGCTTTTCAAATGAATGTCGACAGTTAAATAACTGGAGCATTTTGCCTAACTCATCCATGTACTTTGCTCTCCCATTTTCTTGATAGAAGGGACTTACACACACTTTCTCATAAGTTTGAGGATTTGTATTAGTGATATTATTATTTGCAGGGGGTAGGAGTTTTATTGGCATAGCAGTAAAGGCAGCCATGGGTGCATGTATTATATTGGCCGATGTCTTTACTGAGTATGCAACCGCATGCTTTTCTCTGACCATTGTCTTTGGTCGCTCCGAAGAGCCACATTTGGAGCACTGGGTCATTTGGGGCCAGTCGTGATATATGGTCAGGATCTATGCAGTGGTTATGCTCAATGCCATAGGCTGACAAGTCGATAGGCTCGGCACAAGTTGCCAGTTGAATTGGAAGATTGAGCTTGTTCAATTCATCTGCGAAATCTAACATTTCCCTTTCTGTCCATTCACGGTAATTTACGCCGGCCCAGTGGAGGTTTGCCCCTACTTTCCGGTAACCGGCTATGTCTGCAAAACTGAATACAAGCTTCTCAGTGTAGCCGTTTAATTCCAGGGCACATCGGTTTACTTTTTCAAGTAATTCATGTACGCCGATTTTATCTGTAAGAATCAGTGGGTCAAATCTCCATACCACGCTGCCAAGTCCATAAGTGTCAACAATCTGTTTGAAGGTCCCGATTCTGTCAGTAATTTTTGGCACGTTTGGTTCCAGATCTTCCCGTTCATAATTATTGAGACTATATTGGATGTAGAAACTAATTCCCCGTTCCTTTAACCCCGGAAGATAGTGAAGTAGAGGTTTCGGATTTTTTGACCAAAAGACAATGAAGCGAGTTTCGGAAAAACCTACGTAGGAATCTTTGCCATTGTAGGGATTCTTCCAGACACAATACCCTTTGTCAAGTCTATTGAAGAACCATGGAGAGAAGAAGGCGGGGATATCAGTGGCACGACTTGCCGACACAATCACAGGAGCCAGCGCCTTTACTCGTTCGCCAGAGGCATTGATAATATCTAGCTGTTTGTGGGTTTTCATCTTCGATTTGATTTCTATATGCAAAATTAATAATACCGGATGCCAAATTCATGCATAGAAATATTAATTAATGTAAATCAAATGATGGTTTGCATTAAACGAGTCTAAAGGTGACTGAGCCGGTTCTATTTGAATGTTGTTAAGAGAAAATGTAAAAACCTTCCAACTAGCAAGTTGGAAGGCTTCTCTGTAGGGGTGGTAGGAGTCGAACCTACCTAGACCCCGTCTCATAAAATTTCAGAGTTCCAACGCGCAAGTTGGAAGACTTCTCTGTAGGGGTGGTAGGAGTCGAACCTACTTAACCAAAAGGTGACAGATTTACAGTCTGTGGCTCTCGCCGTGGAGCAACACCCCTGTTTGGCATCAGCTGTAAGACTTGTCATGCGGAATGCCTATGCAAGTCTGCCGAATGTCCATTTGCGGAAGCAGAAAGATTCGAACTTTCGGAGCCTTTGAGAGGCTCGGCCCCTTAGCAGAGGGCTGGTTTCGACCGCTCACCCATGCTTCCTTTCTTTTGACATTGCAAAGTTAGAAAGCCACTACGCAACCTATTTGCGTACCAGAAAAAATTTTTAAAAAAATTTTCCTTTTGTACAATATCGGAGGAAATTTTCTCATCTGAAGAGAATATTAAACGCTCCTTCCGAGGGCTGAAAGATAGATGCGTGGTGATGCTATTGTGCGGTTTTCCCAACGGGGAATGCTCTTTGCCGTTGTGCTCTATGCTCGCCTATGCCCTGTGATAAGACATGTGCCGGCGTGGCACGAACCATTTGTCTACGGAATCGAACCTTACTTTTTGCATCTCCCTCTTTCTTGCCGTCAAAAGGAGCGTATGTTATCGCGAATTATTCCTCCACAAGTTCCGTCGTGAAGCCAAGCCCTTGGATGCGGAGATCAAGTTTCCGAAGTTCTGAGGCGCTTTTGTCATATAGCTTACGGAAATCTCCGACATCGACAGTGCGGATGTATTTTATCTCCGACCGAGAGTAGCGCGATTCTTTCTCTGAGATAGTGCGGAGCGCGTCATTAAGAATCCTGACCTTCTGGCCCAGTGCATCTCGTTCGGCGAGCAAAGACGTAATATTCTTGCCGTCTTCCGTCACCGTCTGGGCGTTGGTCATATTGATCAGATAAACAAGACGGCGGAACTCTGCGATGGTTTGGTTAAGTTCAGCTACCACCTCTTCGGGAGTCTCGGATAGTTCATCTCCCTCCTGGATTTTGATACAGTCGTTGAGTCGGGTCTTCAACTGAGATATTTTGTTATTGAGCTGTGTTCGGAGGCTCAATGCTTCTGCAAGTTTCATATTTTTATAGTAATTTTAGGAGTTATAAGTTTAAACGATTTCTATCCTTTGATTACGGCGATAGGTCTCAGACGCGTGCGAATTTTGACGAGGTCTGACTGGGCTGCCATCACTTCATCTATGTTTTTGTATGCGCCCGCTGCTTCGTCAAGGTCTTCCTTGTAGCGAATCGCATGAATCACTCCCGCTTTCTCAAGCCGCGCCACTTCCTCTTCCAGCGACAGCTCATTCCGTGCCGCTGTGCGTGACAAACGGCGACCCGCTCCGTGGGAGCACGACATGAACGACTCCGGATTGCCTAACCCTTCCGTAATATAGGAGCATGTCCCCTGCGAACCGGGGATAATCCCGATTTCACCTTCCCGGGCAGATGTGGCCCCCTTTCGATGGACGATGCAGTTCTCCCCGTAATGGTTTTCCCAGGCTGCATAATTATGGGCGATGTTTATCATCGGCTCAAACTCAGCCCCTGCTACCGCATCGCCTATAACCTGGCAGATACGCTCCATCATCAGCCGACGGTTACATAGCGCGAAAGCCACGCAGTATTCCATCTCCGCCCAATATTGACCGAATTCCTCTGTCCTGAGAGGAAGGAACGGCAGATTGATTTCCGGCGCCACGGATGAGAACCATCTCCGGTTGAGCGTATCGGCCTTTTCATTGTAATAATCTCCTACCTGCTTCCCGAGATTGCGGGAGCCGGAATGAATCATAATCCAGAGACACCCGTCATCATCCCGCTGGAGCTCGATGAAGTGGTTGCCTCCTCCAAGCGTTCCCACCTGCTTCTGTGCGGACGTGAGCTGACGCCGGACGATGGTCATAGAGTCCGTGTCGAATCCTTGCGGCAGATACTCCTCTCCCTGCGCCTTCTTGTGGTGGTCGCGGCCAAGGGGAATCTGCTTCCGGATGCCTCGCAGAATCTGCTTGCGGATAACCTCCTCAGGAAGATCGGAAACCCGGATGTTGGTTTTTACAGCACACATTCCGCACCCGATGTCAACACCGACGGCATTCGGGACGACCACTCCTTTTGTGGCCAACACCCCTCCGATCGGCATTCCCTTTCCGCCATGGGCGTCCGGCATCAGGGCGAGATGGTGATGGATGAAAGGGAGAGTACAGAGATTTGCCACTTCCTGCTGTCCGTGATCATCAAGGCCGCTAACCCAGCTCTTGACAACTGTTTTATTGATTACTTTTACTTCCATTTTTCTATTTCTTAATAATTACGTTGCAAAATTAGATTGCTCCTGCGCAATGATTTTGCGTAGAAAAATAAAAATACTATTTTTGTAAAAAATCTTGACCTATACGCCAAAATCTTATGGCACAGAACAAAAACGCGCTGCTGAGATATCGCACCATCGACCGCTGTCTGCGCAACACCGGCCGCCGATGGACCTTGCAGGACCTTCAGGATGCTTGCAGCGATGCTCTCTATGAATATGAAGGGAAACAGGAAATGGTAAGCCTGCGCACCATCCAACTTGACATTCAGATGATGCGCTCTGACCGGCTCGGATACGAAGCCCCGATCGAAGTCTACGACAAGAAATATTACCGCTATGCCGACCCTGACTATTCCATAAACAACAGGCCGATGTCGCAACACGACATTGACGTCCTCAACCGCACAATCGATCTCCTTCGACAGTTTGACGAGTTTGACCCGTTCCATGATTTGGCCGATGTGGTAAGCCGTCTTCAGGATAAGGTGGCGACCGCGAGCAATCGCCGCCCGATTGTGGATTTTGAACGTAATCCCAATCTGAAGGGATTGGAACACCTCAATGCCCTTTATGATATAATCGCTTCCCGAAAGGTTGTCTATATCAATTATCGTTCTTTCAATTCGCGCCAGCCTGTTCCTTATATACTTTTTCCATACATGCTGAAAGAATACCGCAACCGATGGTTCGTCTTCGGCTCCCGTGTCGGAGATATGAAACTGTTCAATCTCGCCCTCGACCGCATAGTTGATTTTCACCCATGCCCGGACATACCGTATAAAGAGAACCCCGACTTCGGCGATGATTTCTTTGAGGATGTTGTCGGAGTGACAAAACATGGCCGACTGAAAAAAGAGACGGTGGTGATCAAAGCCGCCAATTCGCAGGCCAGCTACATCCTGACGAAGCCAATCCACAAATCTCAACGACTTGTCACGAAGGACAAAACCGACGGCTCGATGACTTTCGAACTGGAAGTGATAGTCAACTACGAACTGATAAACCAGCTCGTCAGCTTCGGCGCCGGTATTAAAATTCTCTCCCCGCAATCACTCGCCAACGAACTCGCCTCAATCTTTCGGAAAGGCGCGGCCCTCTATCAATAGAGGGGAGGCTATAATGAACTCTGACAAGAATCTGGTGTTAATTTTATAAACGAGAAACGCTCCCAATATGGAAATCAAACTCACAAAGGCTCAGATTCAAACGGCCGTCGAAGAGGCTTACCATGAATGCAAAGATATCAAGGGAGGGGAAAATGCCCATTACATCCCTTATTTAGCCAATATCAACCCTGACCTCTTCGGAATCAGTCTCACGCTTCTTGACGGCTCCATGATAAGCGTGGGCGACTGTGATTACAAATTCGGAATTGAATCCGTTTCAAAAGTTCTCACAGCGATCCTCATCCTTAAACAATGGGGAGCTGAGACGGTGCTGAAGCAGATTGGCGCCGACGCCACGGGCCTCCCCTTCAATTCCATATTCGCAATCCTTCTGGAAAATGACCATCCTTCGACCCCGCTGGTAAATGCAGGAGCCATAACGGCCTGCTCGATGGTCAAGCCGCAGGGAGATTCCTGGGGCAAATGGGAGAATATCATAAACAACTTCGAGGCCCTCTGCGGAAGCCGTGCGGAAGTGATCGACGAACTTTACCGATCCGAGTCAGACACCAATTTTGAAAATCGCTCGATAGCATGGCTTCTTAAGGATTATGGCCGCATCTATGATGATGTGCCGATGAGTCTCGACCTTTATACGCGTCAATGTTCCGTGGGGATCACGGCCAACCAATTGTCAATCTGTGCATCGACAATTGCCAACGGAGGAGTCAACCCCGTTACGAAAGAGGAAGTCTTTGGCCGCGAATTAGCCCCGAAAATCACCACACTCATTTCTTCCGTCGGATTCTATCAGCACACTGGCGACTGGATGTACACCTCCGGCATTCCTGCCAAGAGCGGAGTAGGAGGGGGAGTGTTAGGCGTTATGCCGGGACTGTTCGGCGTGGCTTCCTTTGCGCCTCCTTTGGATAAAGCCGGGAACTCCGTAAAGGCCCAGGCAGCAATCAAGTCGATAATGAACAAGCTCGGAATAGGAGTCTTCAACGGCGACACAGTAACAATCACAGATTGAT
>CAYZQA010000042.1:0-20165 GCA_964480745.1 uncultured Sangeribacter sp.
CAAAATTATAGCTTTTTGACCCCCTTGTCAAGTCCCTGCGTAAAAAAGTTTCAAATTTTCCATCCTTATCCGTTCAACTTATTGCAACTCAATGGAATCAATAAATGTTAAAATATGTATTATTTCCTAAATTCTATGTTTTAGAGCATATTTTACCTGCCTAACCGCTCAAGATTTTTTCCCAACTGAGGGGGATTTTCGTCAAAATTGGGATGAAAATATCCTTGGCCGGGTGTATAAAGCCATAAAGTCGATAACGCCATAAAGTCGATAACGCCATAAAAAAAGCAATGGGGCTGCGTCGGAATAAAAATTCTGACACAGCCCAGCTGTTTCCTTATCACTAATGCGCCGCTCCTGCCGGAAACCCGCCATGGGCGGGATCGGGGAAAATCCCCGGGAGGCGACGGTTCCGGACTCCATCCGGACATGTTTGCGTCTTTTTCTTAAGGTTGCCTTTCTGTATTAATGCCTTTTCGTAGCTTTAATTGTGTATGGCTAATTAAGCGTCAGATTCGGGAGAGAATCGAATTCGCATCACAAAGCTCAATGGAAAGAGGGTCCGATTATTTATCTATAATCCTTCAGGATCTCGCGCATTTTCTTACGGGTAAAGAAAATACGGCTTTTGACTGTGCCGAGCGGCATGTTGAGACGTTCAGATATCTCCTCATACTTGTAACCGGCAACGTGCATCGAGAAAGGCTTCCGATAATCGTCGGGGAAGCTTGCGAGAATGGTCGTTATCTCGCTTGCAGCAAAAGCACCATCGGGGGTATCGATTCCCGAATCCTGCGAAACGTTGAGATGATAGAGGTCTTCCGTCACATCGACCACCGTGTTCTCACGCACGCGCTTGCGGTAATTGTTGATGAAGATATTGCGCATGATCGTCATCATCCACCCGCTGAAATTTGAGTTGTCTACAAATTTCTCCTCGTTGTTGAGGGCTTTGAGAGTGGTTTCCTGAACCAGATCGTGGGCTTCTTCCTTATTGGCCGTAAGCTTGAGCGCGAATGACAGAAGATTTCCTTGCATCCCTATTACGCTGGACTTGAAGGTGTCGTTCGTGTTCATTTAATGATGAGGTTGTTAATAATGATGGATTTTCAAGTCAGGGCTATTGTAACTTTTGCGACGGCGCTCCCACAGTTTTCCGGCTGTCTGCCGCAGTCGAGCCGCCAAAGAGAGTCCTAAGCGCCCGGCCATAGAATCCGTTACAAAGTTAATCTATTTTCCGAATATTTCAATACAGCCCAGAATATTTTAAGTTTTATTCACAAATCCCACTCCCCTGCCTCATTCTTTTTCTTCCTCATCTATGCGCTCGATCCGGACCAGCTCGATGCGTGTTGTCGACATGCGTGTGATTGTGAACCGCAGGTCGCCGATTACAAATGTGTCGCCGGCGGCGGGAAGCGCCTCAAGGTTCTCAAGGATGTAACCGGCCAGCGTGTGATATTCCTCGCTTTCCTTCAGGTCGAGCCCGAAGTCTTCATTGATCATTGAGATTTCCGCCCGCCCGGAGAATACGTATGTTCCCGGCGAGACCTCGCGCGCCACGATACGCTTCCGGTCGTGCTCATCCTCTATCTCCCCGAAAATTTCCTCGACGAGGTCCTCGAGAGTGACGAGGCCGGATGTGCACCCGAATTCATCCACGACGATTGCCATGCTCCGTTTCTCGGACATCATCCGATGCATCATCTTATTGGCGAGCATGGTCTCAGGCGTAAAGATGACCGGCTTCAGCTTGTCGCGCCAGTCGGAGGCTTCATTGAAGAGCTCCGAGATATGGATATAGCCGAGCACGTCATCGATGTCGCCCCGGTAAACCACGACCTTCGACAGGCCGGTGGCGATAAAAGTCTTTGTGAGCTGTTCGCGCGTTGTCGTTTCGAGGTCGACGGCCACTATCTCGTTACGGGGCGTCATGCACTCGACAATCTCCGTGTCCTTGAAATCGATGGCCTTGTGGAAAATCTTCACTTCGTTCTCGACGGCCTGGCGGTCGGTCTTCTCCTCCATCTGCTGGGAGAGATAGTCGTCAAGTTCGTCGATCGTCAGCCTCGGTGCGACCCCGCTCTCCCCCTTGATTCCGAAAAGGCGCATCAGTCCGCGCGACAAAGCGGAGACAAACCATGAGAGCGGATATAGGATAAGATATATAAGGAATAAGGGAAGGGCAAGGAGCCGCATCATGAAATTGGGATTGATGCGGAAAGTCGTCTTGGGCAGGAATTCCCCGGAAATGAGGATGACTCCAGTGGAGACGATAGTGTTCGTGATCAGGACAAGGGCCTCGTTATTGTCAAACCATTTTTCAAGGAAGGGGTTGACAATGGCGGAAAAGGCGATACCGTAAACGACGAGGACGGCATTGTTTCCCACGAGCAGCGTGGATATGAACATGTCCTCATGGCGCGAGAAACGGCGGATGATCCTGTCGATCAGGCCGCCGCGGGCGGCATCGATCTCCATCCGAACCTTGCTCGACTGGACAAAGGCGATCTCCGTCCCGGAGAAAAGACCGGAAAAGATCACGGCCACGACGGCTATTATTATTGATTGATATAAGGGAAGATCCATAACTTGTTTGCTAAGACGGAGCTAATGTCAAGGGGTCCCTCCGGCGAGGTCGGAGTTATTGACCGGAAAAATTCCCTGGGGTTTCAGGACGCGATAGACCGTGAATTTATCGTTCGACTCGAACCCAATCCCTTCGAGGACATGGGTTGCGTTCTCGATATGGATGAATGTGTCGGAATAGACCCGGGCCTTCGACTGGTCCCAGAAAAGCCGTTGGGAAAAAAAGAGGTCGGAGGGAGGACGCGTGATTTCCACATTCCCCATCAGCTTCCAGAGTTTCTGAGGCTGAAAGAAACGGGCCGAATCGGCGGCGACGGTGGAGACAACCTTGAAATAGGAATCATACTGCTGGAGATAGATACCCTTGGGGAAATCCCAGTAAGGCGTATCGGTTTCCTCGTAGACTCTCCAGAGGGGGGCGACAATCTTATATTTGACGACGCCTGAATCGGAAATGAGGGTTGAGACGTTGATGGTCGTCATCGTGGGCATGGACGCGGAATTAAGAGAAGAGGCCACATCGATCTTCTTCTCATCCGCGCAGCCGACGGCGAGCAACAATGCAGCCATCGGAGCGATCAGCCATCTGCCCTGTCGCATCCCCCTTTTCCTTATTATCTTACTTGATTTTGCGCTTGAAGAACCAAACCTCGTTGAAGTTGACCCCGAGCGTAATGTTGAGATAGTTTTCCGTAAGCAGAGGGGTCGGGTAAGCGCGGCGTTGCTTCCATTCGAGGCCGAGATTGATCATCGTCTTCCCCTCCGGAGTCGGGAAACCGACACCGCAAGTCGCGCCGAACTCCCGGACGGAATTGCCCTGGATGCGGAGATAGTCGTTGGTATAGTATCCGCCGAGACGGTATGTGATACGTTCGGTATAGCTTCCGCGGATTTTCGGCACATATTCAAGACCGAGGGCAAAGCGAGTGCGGTTGTTGAACGTCATTCCCTCGAAGACAATCTGGTCCGGCTTACGGAGGGAATACAGCGGAGAATAAGGCGCGTCTTTCCAACCCTCCCAGGAGAAGTCGAATTCGGCCATGAACCGGCCCACGCGTTCACGCGTATAGCTGATTCCGGCGCCCACGCTGTTGGGGGAGAAATATTTGTCGCGCATCTTTGAATAGGCGACAGTATCGGGATATGAATCCTGGGTCATTTCCTGGAGAGTGGCCCAGGTCTTGCCATGCATCGTCTTGCGGGGACTGTAGGTCACGCCGGCCACGATCTTATCATATCTTGACGGACGAAGCGTATATTGCGCTCCCAGGAAGATATCCCAGTCGCGGATGCTCATGACATGCTCGAACTTCGTCTGGCCCATCCCCGAGGGGGTGGAGAAGACATCGTTGGCGATGGTCCCGAAATTGTAACTGACATTGGCACCGATCGAGAAACCCTTGAACGCACCGCTGACACCAAGATAGGCCTGCGAGATTCCGCCCGAGCCTTGGTTTTCCATCGCGCCATGCTTGATTTCATTTCCGAAAGAATACCCGACGGAGCTGTAGGGGATCAGGCCGGCCGAACCGCCCATGAACTTGCAAATCGGGAACTGCATCGTGAAATAGTCGAATCCGCCGCCGAAGGAGTGGGAGCGTTTCCCCTGCTCCTCGCTCCAGAGGATTGTCATGTCGCCCCCTATGTCGAAGAGGAACGTCAGCGAGTCTATCGCGGCGTAGGACGCGGGGTTCATGACATTGATCTGGCGTCCGGAATTCATCGCGTAACCGACGGAGCCCATCTGGCGCTGCATGGATGTTGCGCGATCGGACAGGATGCCGTAGCCATACATGGAGTAAGGCGTGGTGACGTTCTGGGCGCGGAGAGCGAGACAGGACAAAACTATTGTCAGCGAAAATAGAAGTCGTTTAATCATCATCGTGGATGGTTATGATTGAAGATTCTGACCAATCCGCGGCCCACGGCCTGATGGTCGGTCGAGAGGGGGAGCCCCCGCAATTCGAGAAGAGAGGCGAGAATGTCGGCGTCCCCTCCGGTCAGCACGAGCCTGAGAGCCGGATAATCCGGAAGGAGGAGCCGGAAGAGCATTTCCGTTTCGCGGGCCAAACCGCCGGCCACACCGGAACGGATGGCCGTCTCCGTGTCGTGTCCGAGAAGAGGAATTTTCCCTTCAGCATCCAGGAGGGGAAGTCGGGATGTATAATCATTGAGCGACCGAAAACGGAGTGCCAGACCGGGGGCAATATTGCCGCCAAGGAATGCCCCGTCAGCCACAAGGTCGGAGGTTACGGCTGTTCCGGCATCGACAACAAGCACCGGAAAGGCCTCGCAGACGCCGACAGCGGCCGCAATCCTGTCGGCCCCAATCGTCTGCCTCGGATAATCGACCCTAATCGGGAGCGGCGTCTCGGCTGTCAGCTCCAAAAAAGGAATTTCCCTTTCCTCCTTAATAGTCGCGGCAATTCCCGCATGGTCGTTGCCGACGCAACAATAGGCTATTCCCTCGACATGATGGAAAGTCAGCAGGGTCCTGACCGGCTCCGGGTCAGCGCAGGGAGCCGAAAGGGAGGCGACCATTGCCTCTCCCTCAAAGACGGCGACCTTCATTGAAGAATTGCCGATGTCGATTGTCATTATGACTCTGCCGGATTCCATGGCCGATCAATTGGACCCCGATTTCCCCCCGGCCTCCTTCCGCAATGCGGAAGAGAGCATCCAGCTGGCTATGATCTGGATGACGGCTCCGGCAAGGGTGAAAGTCACGGTCTCGCCGATTATTTTCAAGCCGAATCCAAATTCGGAAAAGCGGTAATGATTGAAGAGCCAGAAGAAAGAGCCTACGCAGAAGCAGATGCCGGCCCAGCCTTCCATCCGGCGGAGGCGGCGGACCCTGACGGAAGCGCCTCTGTCGGCGACGACGCCGGCGATTCGAGCGCCGGTATAGATCAGCGCGCCGGCGAGGTAAACCCATTTCGAGACTTCCATCACCCAGGGCGCGCCGGCGCCGAAAAAGGGGCTCAGCAGACCGGCGCACACGAGGAGGAGACCGAATGTGGCGCAATTCTCGGCCGCCTGAAGACGCTTTTCAAGGTCGCGGCTGCGGCGGACCGGCGTTTCTGTTGTTGGCTTATATGGCTTCATTTCAAGATGTAGACGTCTTCGGTCGGTTTCTGCATACGGTATTCCTCGCGGGCGATCTGTTCGAGCTGCTCTGTGCCCGTGAGGAGCTTCTCCTTGCTCATGCGGAAATAGGCCGCCGAGTCGCGACATTCCTTAATGGCAAGGTTGAGCTGCTTGATCTCCTCCTGATATTCCATGTTGTGGCGCCAGTAGGCGTCCTCATTGAAAAACAGAAGGGCGATAACCACCGATCCAATGGCGATGACAGCCAAATGCGAACGGCGGCGCACCCAGAAATTGACTTTTTTAATCTTTTTGCTCATTATCTGCCTTCGGCCCACAAAATGAAGGGGCACGAATGACGTGCAAATTTAACGAAAATTGCGTCAATGGCAAAATCCCCTCCACCAAAAGGCGTCTCACGCCGCATCTTAAACATAATTTAAGAAATGCGGCGCCTGGGGCGCTTGCATGAAAAGAGGCCGGGAGACTGAGCCGGAACCTTGTTCCGACGCAGCCTCCCGGGGGCTATACATGTGTGTTTTCTATCTATTGACTTGACTGAACTTTCATTGTTGATAGAACTTTCTTCTGATCCTTGCCCGGAATCAGCGGTAATCCTTAAGGAGCACCTGGAGACGCTTGCGGGCGAAGAAGATGCGGCTCTTGACGGTTCCGAGGGGAAGGTTCATCTTCTCGGCGATCTCGCTGTATTTGTAGCCGGCGATATACATCGTGAAGGGTTCTTTGTATTCGGGGCTGAATTCGTTGATCGCTACGGAGATTTCCTTTGCGGCGAAAGAGCCTTCGGGAGTTGACAGGCCCGATTCCTGTGATAAGTTAAGGTGGTAGAGATCTTCAGTCGTATCGACTACCGTAGCGCTGCGGACCTGGCGGCGATAGTTGTTGATGAAGATGTTGCGCATGATGGTGAACACCCATCCCTTGAAGTTGACGTTGTCGACATATTTTTCTTCGTTGTCGAGAACTTTGAGGGTCGTGTCCTGCACGAGGTCCTGCGCGGCCTCACGGTTTGCCGTAAGCTGGCATGCAAAGTTGAAGAGATTGCCCTGAAGGCCAAGGAGTTTCTGTTTGAAAGTCTGATTGTCAGTCATAGTCGTTTATCTTTGGGAATCGGTCGCTAAGCGACGTTTTCAAGTTGTTATATCTTTTAAACAACGCTTCTCAAAAATCGGATATGGATTTTTTAATTTTTTTTGAAAACAACGACCCCTCCGATTCATATAAGACTATGAATCAGGAGAATAGACTTTAAAAAAATTTATCAGTATTATGGAAATTTTTCTTTAACGGGGCCTCTCCCCTATTCCCGGAAGGAAAACCTGTCGCCCGGAGCGCCTAATACGATCACCTCGCCGACCTCTTCTTCATCTAACATCTTCACAGCGGCATCCAGCTTGAAGAGCTTCTCCTCAGTCAAGCCTTCTCCGTCGCCACAGAGATGCATCGGGAAGAATCGGCGCGTCCTGAGTTTTGCGACAAATCTGCTCAGTCCGACTATATAGCCCTCCCCTATCGTGGGGTCAATGGGGAAGAAAAGAAGGTCTATCAAGGGCTCTCCCTGATTTCCGGCTTCGACTTCTCCTGCCAGAATAGCCTGAAGCCTATCTTCAAATTCCAGCAGGGCCCGGCTGTTTTCTGTCTCGCTTGCCTTGCCGAGTATCCAGGCATTCAGGTCGCCGGCATGAAAGATCCGTAAGCCTCCAGCTTCGACGAGATAGGAATTGCCCAAATCGGTCGAGCCATAGACCCTGACAGCCGCCTCGGGGAGCGCGAGCCTGTCTCCCTCCTTGACAGCGGCAACCATCTCCGGTCTCACCTTCGCTCCCTTATAAGAGGAGAGGGGATTGAAACGATGGCGCGACCGGGCAGCGACATCCTTGCTGACGACATACCGGACATCCGGAAACTCCGCTGCCCAGCTGAAGACCTCAGGATTGAAATGATCCTTATGGCCATGACTGATAAAGACGTAGAGGGGCTTATCTTTGGAAAGTTGGCGGAGGGACGGCGGTATCAGTCCGGGCTCGGACGAAGGGTCGCACCAATAATCGAACAGCAGCGTCACGCGGGGAAGCGAGACGATGAAACCATCATGCCAGAGATAGCTTACAGTCACCATATTTTCCAGCCTGTTGATTAATCAAGGGGTGAAGATAAGGTTGAAACTCTCAGGAAACCGCAAGAATCCTTTGTCGGGGGGACTCTTTGGCAAACCGCAAGAATCCTTTGTCGGGGGGGACCCTTTGGTAAACCTAAAACGCGGTCGCAAAAAGAAGGTTCATCGGGAAGTGTCAAAATTTTATTACGGCGCAATCGGAAGCCGGGAAGAGCGGGGAGAGGGTCTTTTGCAAGTCTCGCAAAGATTTAGTAATTTTGCAATAAGGGAAGCCAATTATTCCCGGCCAACAAGATGATAACAGCCTCAGCAAAAAAACGAGAAAATATAGCGGAATACCTCCTATACATGTGGCAGATCGAGGATCTTATCCGCGCGTATGGACTTGACCTTGACCGTATCGACGCCGACATTATCGCGCGGCACACGGATCTGACCGAGGCCCAACGCAAGGAGATGCATGAATGGTATGAATCGCTGATCGACATGATGCGCCGCGAAGGCGTGACGCAGTCGGGCCATCTTCAATTGAACAAGAACACGCTTTCCGACATCGAGCAGCTTCATCGCCGGTTGCTGAACGACCCCAAGTTTGCCACCTACGCCGCGGAATACTATAATACGTTGCCATATATAGTTGAGCTCCGCGCAAAAGCCGGCGACAACAAGAAGGATGAGATCGAGACATGCTTCGACGCCCTCTACGGCATCCTTATGCTTCGCCTCCAGAAGAAGGAGATTTCAGCGGAGACCCAGGCAGCAGCCGCTCAGATTTCAAAATTTCTGGCGCGTCTTGCGGATTATTACAAGAAAGATTATAACAACGAGCTATTCAAGGACTGATACGGGACTTACCCTATTATTTTATTCCCGCGCCCTCAAGCGCGGCAACATTTCAATTCCCCATCAACAATAATCCTAAATTCCAATGAAAATATTAGTGACCGGTTCCAATGGCCAGTTAGGCAATTCGCTTAGACGCGAGTTTGGGAAGGATCCGGAGATAGTAGCCGTCTATACGGATGTCGACACGCTCGACATCACGGACGCGCACGCCGTGGAACGGTTCATGGCCGAGGGTCGGTTTGACCTGGTCGTCAACTGCGCCGCCTATACGGCGGTCGACAAGGCTGAAAGCGATGAACTCAAGGCGGCGGCGCTGAACACGAATGCCGTGGGCCATCTTGCCCGCGCGGCGGCCAAGACGCGCACACGCGTGATCCATATATCGACCGACTACGTGTTCTCCGGCCAAAGCCATCGTCCCTACGAGGAGAAGGATGAGCCATATCCGGCAAGCATCTATGGACGCACCAAACTTGAAGGCGAAGCGCTTCTGTCGTCGTTCTGTCCGGACGCGATCATCATCCGGACGGCATGGCTCTATTCCGAATATGGGTCCAACTTCGTCAAGACGATCCTCCGCCTGGCTGAAGAAAAGGATTCGCTGAGGATTGTCAGCGACCAGATCGGGACGCCGACCTATGCGGGCGACCTTGCGAAGGCGATCCATACCGTGGCGAAGAGCAAGGATGCAAAGCCGGGCATATTCCATTTCAGCAATGAGGGAGCCGCGTCATGGTTTGACTTCGCGAAGGCGATCCTGGAATTTGCCGGCATCGGGAAGAGCGTCGAGCCTATCAACACGTCGGATTATCCGACCGCAGCCAAGCGGCCGCTCTATTCCGTGCTGAGCAAGAACCGTATCAAGAAGGCCTACGGGCTGCGTATCCCCTACTGGCGCGACTCGCTTCGCGAGTGCGTCGCGACGCTGACCTCCTCCAAATGAATTTGATATTATAAAAAATGTCGGAAGAACTTAACAAAGAGATAGCACGCCGGCGGACATTCGCCATCATCTCCCACCCGGATGCGGGAAAAACGACTCTCACTGAGAAGCTGCTCCTTTTCGGAGGGGCGATCCATGTGGCGGGGGCTGTCAAGAGCAACAAGATAAAGAAGACAGCGACGTCCGACTGGATGGAAATCGAGAAACAGCGTGGAATCTCGGTTGCGACTTCCGTGATGGGTTTCAATTACGGCGATTACAAGATCAATATCCTTGACACGCCGGGCCACCAGGATTTTGCCGAGGATACGTTCCGGACGCTGACGGCTGTCGATTCGGTCATCATCGTTGTGGACGCGGCGAAGGGCGTCGAGACCCAGACGCGGCGTCTGATGGAGGTCTGCCGGATGCGGAAGACCCCTGTCATCATTTTCGTCAACAAGCTCGACCGCGAGGGTCGCGATCCTTTTGACATCCTCGACGAGCTGGAGAAGGAGCTCCAGATTGCCGTCCGTCCGCTTACATGGCCCATCAACATGGGCGACCGTTTCAAGGGGGTCTATAATATCTACGAGCATGGGCTCGACCTCTTCACGCCGTCGAAGCAGACTGTCAGCGAGCGCGTGGAGATCGACGATATCAATTCGCCCGTTGTCGATGAGCTTGTCGGCGAGGAGAACGCGGCGAAACTCCGGGAGGATATTGACCTTATCGAGGGAGTCTATCCGGAGTTCGACACGGAGGCCTATCTCCGGGGAGAGGTGGCTCCGGTCTTCTTCGGCTCGGCGCTGAACACGTTTGGCGTCAAGGAGCTTCTTGACTGTTTCGTCAAGATTGCCCCGGCGCCGCGTCCGGTTGTGGCCCAGGAGCGGGAGATCGATCCGCACGAGGAGGGTTTTTCGGGGTTTGTGTTCAAGATCCACGCGAACATGGATCCGAACCATCGGTCGTGCATCGCCTTTGTGAAGGTTTGTTCGGGCAAGTTTGAGCGTAATGTCTATTACCGGCATATCCGCCACGACAAGCAGATGCGTTTCGCGGCGCCTACGGCGTTCATGGCTCAGAAGAAGAGCGTTGTCGACGAGGCCTATCCGGGCGACATTGTCGGCATTCCTGACACGGGCAATTTCAAGATCGGCGACACGCTGACTTCGGGCGAGACTATCCATTTCAAGGGCCTTCCCTCTTTCTCGCCGGAGATGTTCAAATATATCGAGAATGCGGACCCGATGAAGGCGAAGCAGCTTGAGAAGGGTATCAATCAGCTGATGGATGAGGGGGTGGCGCAGATTTTCACTAACCAGTTCAACGGCCGAAAGATTATCGGGACGGTGGGACAGCTTCAGTTTGAGGTGATCCAATACCGTCTGCTCCACGAGTATGGGGCTCAGTGCCGCTGGGAGCCGCTGAGTCTTTACAAAGCCTGCTGGATAGAGAGCGATGATCCGGAAGCACTGGCGGCGTTCAAGAAGAGGAAGCAGCATTTCATGGCGACAGACAAAGAGGGTCGGGATGTCTTCCTTGCCGACAGCAACTACGTCCTTCAGATGGCCCAGTCGGACTTCCCCAAAATCCGCTTCCACTTCTCCTCCGAATTCTAACCCGCACAAACAGGAACACGAAAGAGGCCGCCTAATTTTTGGTAGTTAGGCGGCCTCAACTGTATTAAGCTCTTACTTGTCAGAAAATGACTTTGTATGATTGTCCGGCCATTCTCAGGAGATAGATTCCTTTGGAAACTACGGGAATGGTGATATTGGGAGAAGTCGCACTCTGTTCAAACACCACAACTCCATCCAAACGACAAAGCCTTACTACATTGCCGGGGACCAATCCATCAATCCGGAGACCAGAATCAGACACGCGGACGACTACTGAGGAATTGATAGGCGTCTCGATAAGGTTGTCTGCAATCTCAACCATCACCGATATTTCTCCGAGACAACCGTCAACCTCTGCATAGATTGTGGCAGTTCCCATTTCCATACCGGTTATCACACCATCTTCATCTACCGAAACGACCCCGGGATCGCTGCTTGACCAACTGACTTCATCTGTCCGGTCTTCAGGAATCACCAATGCCTTGAGCCTTATCTGCTCCCCCTCGCGGATAGTCCGGTTACCACCGTATATTCTAACTGAAGCTGTCGGGGCAGCCGGCAGATCATCAATTATTCGAGCGAAGTTGCTCCAGATTGGTGCAGAGCGATAAGTATCCGTCCGACCCTCCGGAACATGAAGCTCGCAATTCTCATAATCAACGAAACCGTTGAATGTGGTCTCATCAGCATAGGGCGGCTCCTCTCCGCGGAGATCTATACGGGAAAGGTCTCCGAGCAATGCATTGAAAGGATAGCGTTCCCCAACAGATGCGACTGTTGAAGGAATCGAGATGTAGCTCAAGGAAGAGGCTCCAAAAGGTTGTTGGCCTAAAGAACTTATTCCCTCGGCCAAAGTGACGCGACTCAAATCCTCGCAACAATAGAACGCAAAATCATCAATCGAGATAACAGGAATACCCTCCACAATAGAAGAAAGGTTATAATCCCCGGCATACATCTCATAGCCGTATACGACCTTTAAGGTAGAGTTTTCTCCATCAGCATAACGATAATATAGGCCGTCAATATTACTCAATCCCTCATGGGAGGGAACAACATTGAATCGCTTCTCAATGGCCTGGTTATCGCATTCTGCACGCAACACATAGGGGCCGGCTTCAGGGAATGTTGCAATCCACAGTCCATCTTTCTCTTCGAATTCTGCCTTATGATATCCACCCCCTATACGAGCATTTGAAAAAATTACGGGGGCATCAGCTGTCGAGTGGGCATCCAACACAACACTCTCCCCCACTTCACATCGGAATTCCTGATTCCAAACCAATGTTTCCTCCGAAATTTCACCCACCACTTCAAATTCCATCTCATCTTTCGCACCTGATGAGGTAACAACCGAGATGAGCGCATGCCCTACGTTATTCGCGGTGACACAACCGGTTCCATCGACAGTGGCCACCACCTCATCTGATGAAAACCATGACAAGGTCTTATCCGTTGCATTTTCGGGGGTGATTTGGGCCGTAAGCTGAATGGATTCTCCAATCTTCAGGGTTTGCGAACCGGGGTTAAGGATAGCAACGCCGGAAGCCGGGATACCTTTGACAGAAACTTGACAGGATGCGCATATTCCCGATCCATCTGTGGCAGAGACCGAGATCAAGGCCTCCCCCGGGGCAATAGCCTTAACATATCCCTCCTCATTTACTGTCGCAACATAGGGATCGTTGCTCTTCCATTCGACATGAGGCGTGGAGGCGTCCGAAGGCAATAGGGTTGCCTCCAATTGGAATCCTTCATCAGGGTTCAGTTCGATAGACTCCTGATTGAGGGATATGGATTCTACCAGGACTCTCTCCGTGGATACCGATGTCATTGAATTTGCAAGTAAATATTCCTTAGCGGCAGGGGTAGAGAACCGTTGGTTCTGCATTTCAATTGAGCAATTGGAGGCTATATCCTTAGATGCGGTCACGCTTATTGTTGCCAATCCTCCTTCATTGCCAACGAACGTGGCGTTGCTCAGCGACAGACAGGTCAGCCTGACTCGACCATCCCCGAAAGCCTTGGCCGTCAGCGTATGGTCAGTTCCCCGCGAAGTCATTGCGGGAGAATGCTCAACGAACTCCAGCCCTTCCGGAAGGAGAATATCCGTCTGGAAAGCTGTGAAGGGTGCTTCGTTATCGAGAATGAGGGTTATCTCCTTAGTCTCCCCCACTGCGATATTGAAATCGGGAATAAAGAAGCTATTCTGATACTCGTTACCTACAGCTACCGTAAAATCGGGCAATTCAACATCATTATTTGAGGCGTCAGTGAAGAGAATATCCGAAATTGTCAATTCCCCTCCTTCAAAAGTGTCGGAGGCATGAATGTTCAGAAACATAAACTCTCCGGATTCTCCCGCAATGGGAATATGGCTAGTAGAGAATGCTCCGACACGCAGCATTTCAGGCGAAATCAGATTGGTGACCACCGTATAACTTGAATCGGCACGCGGAGATAGACCACAGTCGGCCTTACCATTATCGCCTATGACAACTTCCAAACCCACCGGCAGCCTTACATCAGCCTGAAAACCGCAAAATTCCTGGGAATTGTCAAGGCAGAAGGCTATAGTTCGGCTGTCGCCCGGTTCGATATTTAACGGTGTTGTATAAAATCGGTCGGCGCCCAACGCTGTTGAAGCCGCTCCGAGGAGCAGCATCAACAGAATTGTTGACCGAGATGATAGAAATCTTTTCATCGTCATGTCATTATTTAACGATTACAGTTGAGGAGGTATTCTCAATCGTCACGACATAGACCCCTGCATTCAGATTGACACGGACATCATTTCCCGCAGCTACAAAATGATTCAGGAGTATGCCCTCCGGATTGAAGATATGCACATCCTTACCATCAGCATCCAGAATCACAACGCCGTCTGCGACCACATCAATTGCCGGGTTGCCATCATTCAGAAGCCCGGAAGCTTCAGAAAGGATGTCTCCATGACCGCCGGAATACCCTAACGTATACTCCTTTGCATTGGAATCAGATGCCAGAATGCGGCTCATGGATATGTTGCCGGACACTTCCTTGTCAGCCTTTACAACAAGACGGAAAAGGGCTGCATCTTCATCGCTGAAAGCTGAATTATTGAGGTCAAACAATGCGATCCGGATTGTCCGGTCATCGATCCGACGTTGCAGGAGAGAATGAGAACCTTCTGCACGTTTACCGACTTCAATTCCCATAAGGGATATTCCTTCCGGAACTTTGACATCAGCCTGGAGCGCAACATAATCGCGCGTATCGGCAAGTCTCACATCAACCGTGAAGGTTTCCTTATAATCATTCTTGAAATCATCGATAACGAGTTCATCTAAATCGGACGCGCTGGGATTACCGTCTGCCTGACGAACGAGCATTACTTCTGAAGGAGAGTAGGTCTGATTGAGCACCTCAGTGACGGTTCCGGACGCATCGGAGAGTGTGATGCGGTTATCCGCGTTGACATCAGCTGCCTCGAAACAGAAATCAGCGACCTCGTTGCCTACAGCATAATTGGCAGTATTGACAGCGTCAGTTATAGTCACCTCATCATTGTCGTTGGAGTCTCCCTTCGTCGGAGGAACAACGGTAAGGTCAAAGGACTTGGAAACGCCTGAACCATCCATTGCAGAAGCAACAATTTCAACGTTGCCAGAAGTGAGGGCTGTTATCAAACCATTTTCATCTACGGTTGCGACAGCGGGGTTAGATGACGTCCAAACCACATTCATGTTAGTGGCAGTTGACGGTTCTACGGTCGCTTCCACCTCAAGAGTTCTTCCTTTCTTGACAGTTGTCGTCTCAGCGGCTATAGAGATGGATTCAACAAGGGTCGGGAGAACGCTGATATTACATTCTGCCTTTTCTCCTGAGCCATCGGCTGCAATAGCAGAGACGAGAACCTCTCCAACTGAAATGGCAGTCACAAGGCCAGTTTCATCAACCGTGGCAATCTCCGGGTCAGCACTTCTCCAGATAACATTCTTGTCGGTCGCGTCCTCTGCGCCAACCGTTGCCGTCAACTGAACAGTTTCGGCTGCCTTGAAGGAATATTCTGTAATATCCAGCGACACACTACTTGCGAGGATATTGTCGGATATCGGGCGAATGCTATACCAATTCTCCCAAGTCGGGGAATATTGGTAATAGTCCAACGAAGCTTCTGGAACAAACAGAGTACCATTCGCTACAACATCCTCGGCAAAGTTTACAAGACCTTCCGGAGGGAATTGCGCGTAGGATTTTACATATTTGATTCCTGTGCAACCCTTGAATGAATCTTCTCCTAAGGAAGTAGTCTTATCGCTCAGCGAAATCCACTGAAGACCGGAACAGTTCTCGAACGCTTGTTTACCGACAGAAGAGATGGACTTAATCGCAACAAATGGGAGGGACGTACAATTGGCAAATGCCTCCACACCGAGACCGTAAAGAGATTCCGGCAATTCTACTCCCTCAAGGGCCGTGTCATTCTTGAACGCTGCCGGACCGATAATCATAAGTTTGGATCCGAGGTCAAGGGTCTTAAGCGAGGTACAATCGGAGAAACTGTTATCAGCAATTGAAGTCATGCTGGCGGGGAAGACAACGTTGTCAAGGGAGGTGCACCCGGAGAAACCGTAGTCAGACACCTGGCTCAACTTCTCGCTGAAACGGACAGATTCAAGCGACGTACATCCCCGGAACCCCCAGAGTCCGACAGACTCAATATTGTCCGGGAGATAGACATCTTCAAGACCAGTGCAGTAGGAGAACATATATTTGTCAACTATTCCAACCGGCTCTCCAAATGTAAGATTCTTCAAAGATTCGATCGAATAGAAGGGGGAACGGGAAGCTAAATCTGTGTTGTAAGACAGCCACCGGCCGAGATATAGAGTTTCAATGGGGCAATCACGGAACAAACCGTACTCACTGCTGGATGCACCGTAACCCATTTCCAGTACGTCGGTGTTATCCTCAAAAGTGACTGTGGCAAGCTGGCGGCAATTGCGGAACATCTCAGTATCCATCTTTGTCACCACCGGAGGGATGGTGATGGCAAGGAGTGAATCACAATCCGCAAAAAGACCTTCCTTAAGCCATGGACAGGAAGTCGAGAGGTTAGCGTACTTCAAAGCCTTGTCATTGCAGAATGCGTATCTCCCGATTTCAGTGACCTTATTGGGGATGGTGATACCTTCCAAAGCCGACATATCGCAGAAAGTATAACTTCCAATAGAAGTCAGGCTCTCAGGAAGCTGAAGCGACTCGCAATTATTGACTTTATAAAGAAGATTATCCTTGCAATATGTAACGGTACCGGCTTGTGAGAATTTCACATCCGTAAGGAACGCCTGATTGTAGAAGGGAGAATACCCATAATTTGCGCCGGTAGAATAGTCAATATTGCGACCAATATAGAGTTTTTCGAGATTTGAGTTGCCAAAAAGAGGGACACTGGCCACCAATCTTCCATTCGAACTTCCACCGTAGCCCAATTCAACAGCATTGGGAGAGTCCTGAAACTCGACATCAATAAGGAAATCACATTCGCTGAAGGCATAGTTGCCGATTGACTTCAAACGACCTGGGAAAGAAAGAGAATTGATACCATGACATTTCGCGAAAGCACTGCTACCTATCGTAAGTTCAGGTTCATAGGAAGGATTATTATTGAAAATAACCTCACTCAGAATGGCGCAATCATCAAAAGCGTTACTATCTATCAAAGCCAGTTGGCCAGGGAAAGCCACGCCACCCAACGAATTACAGGTCGAGAAAGCCTGACCTAAAATCTCAAGGGTGTGGTCAGTCGCTTCTGCGTACTCGGTTGATGCCAGCAGATCACAGTTGTAGAAAGCGCAAGTCCCTATCCTCTGTAAGCTCTCCGGAAATGAGACACCTTTCAAGTTGTCACAATCCCTAAAGGTGTAGGTACAGATACTTTCAATATTCGCTCCCATCCTTAATGTAGCTAAGTTTGTACAGCCATCAAAGAGATGATCATAAAGGAAAGTGACCTTCGGCCCTATCGTCACGCTACGCAGTTCCTGACTGTTAACAAACGGAGCGGACGCACGGGTAACAGACTTGAAAGATGTTCCCTCGACATCATACATGGATTTATTATCGTCATAGGAATAGGTCAGGTTGCGCCCCAAAGTCAGAAACCGAATCGGACAATCGTAGAAGTAGTCGTAATAGCGATTGTAATAAGAGGAGTTGGTGGTCAGCGCATCAATCTTCGAACTGCGCGTTGAGGTATTGTTTATCCGAAGAGTCTCCTCGCCATCGCAGAAGGTGAGATACGTTGTGCGCGTACAACCATAGAAACAGTTTGATCCCATTGAGGTGACAGTGCCAGGGATGGAAAATTGCATGATCCCTGAGTTGTTCCAGAACACTTCGTTACCGATTGTTTTCAGACCTTCGTTCATAGTAATGGTAGCAAGGCCCGAATCATTATAGAAGGCCTGATTACCGATAGACTCGGCAGAAGCAGGGACAACCATCTCAGACAATGATGTGCAATTTTTGAATGCACAGGCAGGAACGGACGTAAGGGATTGGCCTAATTTAGCGACGGTCAGTTTTGTGCAGCTCTCAAAAGCTGATTCTCCCATCGTGGTAAAAGTGTCAGGGAGAATAAGAGCGGTAAATGACTTACAATCATAGAAACCGTAGCTGCCGATGGATTTGAGGCCTGTCCCGACGGTAACCTCCGTAACGCTATTACAATTATAGAATGCGTAATCGCCAATGGATTCCGTAGAATTGGGGAAAGTGAGTTTGGTGATGTTCGTGCAATTGTAAAACGCACGGTTGCCAACGCTTTCAAGAGAATTGCCAAGATTAAGAGTTGTCAACTTTGGACATTCCTCAAAAGTCGAGTTTCCTATTTTCTTCACATTGGGCAACGTGAGGAGGGTGATGGCTGGATTCTTGTAGAAAAGATAGCTTGGCAATTCCGTACACAACGGACCAATTGTAATCTTTGCCAGTTTGGACTGATTATAAAAGGCAGAATATCCGTAGGATTGAGGATAATCTTCAAAGGGGTAGTAGGAATATTCTTTATATTCAAGGTTTCTTCCTATATAGACTTCTTCAAGAGGACAATTGGCAAACATCCCCCTGTTGTAAGTTGAACTAGACGTTCTGTTGTTATTATGCCATGTAAGTGTGATGGAGGTTTGCCCATCTTCAAACCTGACATTTTTCAAGGACGTACAGTTGTAAAAAGGAAGTTGGGCCGCGGCGCCACTACCATCCCAAACGTAAGAGGTTCCCAAAGCCGTTACCGTGCCTGGAATACTGATGGACTCCATTGAAGTACAGTTGGCGAAAGCCTCATCCCCAATGGATTCTATACCCTCTGGGAGGATAATGGTTTTCAGTGAGGAACAATCTTTCAAAACTCCCGTTTGAAGAGCCTCACAACCTGTACCAAACTGTATTGAAGTAAGTTTTCTATTTCCAGAGAATGCATACTTCCCGATCTCAGACACACCATCCGGAATGGTAACGGCCTTGAATCCCGCATATTCGAATGCGTATTCTCCTATCGACTCCAATGTCTCAGGGAACGTCATCGAATCCCAATTAGAACTCTCCGTGCCTGCATTACTAAACGCACGCTCTCCTATTGACTTAAGAGAAGATCCCAGATCAAGAGTACTGATTGATGTACACCCATCAAATGCCAAGTCTCCGATAGTTTCTACATTCTCTCCTACATTAACCTTGGTCAATAATGCATTCGACTGAAAAGCATTTTGTCCGATGGATGTTATTGCATTCGATAATTCAACCTCTGTCAAGGCACAACCCTTAAACGCATATTGGGGAACAGCTGTCAACCCTTTGCCAAAAGAAACGTCTTTCAGTGATGAGCAAGAATAAAAAAGATATGAAGGAATAGAGGTTACATTGTCGCCAATTGTTGCTTTCGTAAGGGTGGGCTGATTATAAAAAGCAGAATATCCATAGGCTTGAGGATAATCCTCAAAGGGGTAGTAGGAATATTCTTTATATTCAATGTTTCTTCCTAAATAGACTTCTACCAGAGGGCAATATGCAAACATCCCCCTGTTGTAAGTTGAACTAGACGTTCTGTTGTAATTGTGCCATGTAAGTGTGATGGAGGTTTGCCCATCTTCAAACCTGACATTTTTCAAAGACGTACAGTTGTAAAAAGGAAGTTGGGCCGCGGCACCACTACCATCCCAAACGTAAGAGGTTCCCAAAGCAGTTACCGTGCTTGGTATGCTGATGGACTCAATGGCTGTACAGTTGGCAAAGGCCTTATCTGCGATAGTTGTGACCTCAAAAGACACATTGTTATAGGTGACTTTCTCCGGGATGGTCACCGCGCTTGCCAGCGAAGAATAGTTTGTGTAGTCAGTGGTCTGATAAGTGACGGTTGCTGTCCGATCCGTAGTGTTCAGATCGTAATACAAACCATCAATCTCCACACTGTCCGCGTTCGCCTGGAAGGCGAATGAGAAAAGCAGGGCCATTGCGCCGAGGCTTCGCCTCAGGCGCGTAGAAGTAGAATGGCAAAGCATGATGTTAAGGGTTTGAGCCTTGTGGACCCGAGCTTAGGCAGTTATGGTAAGGTTAGGTTGGAAACAGAAAACGTGAGGTCCATACTGCTGCTCGTTCTTCCGCTTGAGGCCCTGGAACTGCCCGGTATAGATGAACGAGCAAACATGCAGAGGCCTCACGCAGAATATGCTATACGCCCATGCCCGACGCTCTCGCGCCGGGCATGGACGGAATATACATATCCACCAGGCATCTACTGTCTGCTACATTCTTGACTATACCATTGAAATTTTCCAGGTTCCAAGCGGTCAAGAAAGAGCGTCGAGTACACGCTTTCAATATGTCTTTGCAGACCCTCCCGCAATGCCCGCCACCGGGCCTCTGCGTTGCGGTCTACAACTGCAAAATTATATAGAAATTCTCAGACTGACAATATTAT